>SLHN01000170.1 GCA_007136145.1 Thioalkalivibrio sp. | reverse complement strand
GGGTGCAGTTGGCGGGCATGGGATTGTGATCCGCATGGGGCATTTGGTGTTCTGCTGGCGTCGCCATCGGCTGGCGGCCAGGCTACCCCAGAACCCTCTGCGCGATTATCTGAGCCGCAAGATGCCCAACCTCAACCGGAACTGTTGCGACACCCCGTTTCTGGCCGTGGATCTCGAAACCACCGGGCTGAACCCCACCAAGGATCAGATCCTCAGTATCGGCTGGGTGGCGATGGATGGCCTGGCCGTGCACCTGGCCACCGCGGCACAACGCTGGGTGCGGCCAACGAGGGAGATCCCGGAAGCAAGCGCAGTGATCCACCGGATTACCGATGATCAGGCCGCTCGTGGCGGCAGTCTCGGTGACGCTCTGGCAGATCTTCTGGGCGCCTTGAAAGGCCGCGTGATGCTTGCCCACCATGCCGCCGTGGAAATCGGGTTCCTCGACCGTGCCTGTCTCGCGGAATACGGTCACCCCTGCATGATTCCCACCGTGGATACACTGAAGCTGGCCCAGGAGGAACTCGAACGCCGGCAGGAGACCGCACGCTCCGGCGGTCTGCGGCTGAACGCACTGCGCCAGCAGTACAATCTGCCCCGATATCGCGGACACGATGCCCTGATCGACGCGCTCGCGGCGGCGGAATTGTTCGCCGCGCAGGTCAGCCACCGGGCCGAGGGAGGCGCGCTGCCACTGCATCGTGTGCTGCACCGGCCAGGACCTCTCTGGTGAACATAACAGGACCATGGAATCCGCCGGCGGCCTTCCCGCTGCATGCTATTCTCACGAAGCCAGCCGGCATGGCATCAGGGGGAACCGGCTTCCGCCGCAATACACTATCGCCCAGCAGGGACCACAACGATGGTTCCGTGAACAATCGAGACCCGAACCCATTGGAGGCAAGAGATGAGTGACAACATCGAATCCGCACTGCACGAGGACCGCCACTTCCCGCCACCGGACGACTTCGTGGCGAACGCGCGTCTGAAGCCCGCGGATGCCGAGGCCCTTTACAAGAAGGCGGAGGAAGACTACGAGGGCTTCTGGTGCGACCTGGCGCGCGAGAAGATCAGCTGGAAAAAGGAATTCAGCGTTGGGCTGGACGACAGCCGTGCACCGCATTTCGCCTGGTTCACCGACGGCGTGATGAACGTCTCCTACAACTGCATCGACCGGCACCTGGAAAAGCGCGGCGACAAGCCGGCAATCATTTTCGAGGGTGAGTCGGGCGATACTCGCACCTACACCTACCGCGACCTTTACAACGAGGTCGGGAAACTCGGCAACGCGCTGCGTGCGATGGGTGTGAACAAAGGCGATCGGGTCGTCATCTACATGCCGATGATTGCCGAGGCCGTGATCGCGATGCAGGCCTGCGCGCGAATCGGCGCGATCCACTCGGTGGTGTTTGGCGGCTTCTCCGCCGACGCGTTGCGCGACCGCCTCGACAATTCCGGTGCGAAGATCATGATCACCGCCGACGGCGGCACCCGCGGTGGCCGCGTGGTCTCGCTGAAGAAAAACGTCGACAAGGCGCTCGACATCAGCGAGGGACTGGTCGGAAACGTGATCGTCTGCAAGCGCGCCGGCAACGAAGTGGACATGAAGGACGGACGGGACGTCTGGTGGCAGGACGCGGTTGCGAACCAGCCAAACGACTGCGAGCCCGAATGGGTCGAGGCCGAGCACCCGCTGTTCCTGCTCTACACCTCGGGTTCCACCGGCAAACCGAAAGGCATCCAGCATTCCAGCGCCGGTTATCTGCTGAACGCCGTGATCACCAACGAGTGGGTCTTCGACCTGCACGACGAGGATGTCTTCTGGTGCACCGCCGATGTCGGGTGGATCACCGGACACACCTACGTCGCGTACGGGCCTTTGTCGGTCGGCGCGACACAGATCGTCTACGAAGGCGTACCCACGGTCCCGGACGCCGGCCGCTGGTGGAAAATGTGCCAGGACCATGGTGTCACCGTGTTTTACACCGCCCCGACCGCAATCCGCGCGCTGATGAAGGCAGGCGACGAACTGCCCGCCCAGTACGACCTGTCGAAGCTGCGCCTGCTGGGAACCGTCGGCGAACCGATCAACCCCGAGGCCTGGATGTGGTACCACGAAAGGATCGGCGGCGAGCGTTGCCCGATCGTCGATACCTGGTGGCAGACCGAAACCGGCGCGAACATGATCGCCCCGCTGCCAGCGGTCACGACCACGACCCCGGGCTCCTGTACCCGCCCGCTGCCCGGGATCATTGCCGATGTCGTCAACGAGGAGGGTGAAACCCTCGGGCCGGACCAGGGTGGGTTACTCGTGATCAAGAAACCCTGGCCGTCGATGCTGCGCACGGTTTGGCAGGACGACAAGCGTTACAAGTCCACCTACTGGCCGAAGTTCGACGGCAAGTATTACCTGGCCGGAGACTCCGCGCGCCGCGATCCCGATGGCAATTTCTGGATCATGGGCCGCATTGACGACGTGCTGAACGTATCGGGGCACCGTCTGGGCACGATGGAAATCGAATCGGCGCTGGTCGCGCACGAGGCCGTCGCGGAGGCCGCGGTGGTCGGCCGCCCGCACGACGTCAAGGGCGAGTCCATCGTTGCGTTCGTGATTCTGAAGAGCGATCGTCCGACGGGCGCCGAGGCCGACGAAATGGTGAAGACCCTGCGCAACTGGGTCAGCGACCACATCGGGCCAATCGCCAAGCCGGACGACATCCGCTTCGCCGACGGCCTGCCGAAGACCCGCTCCGGCAAGATCATGCGCCGTCTGCTGCGCTCGATCGCCAAGGGCGAGGAAATCACCTCCGACACCTCCACCCTGGAAAACGAAGGCGTCGTCGCGCAGCTGCAAGGCAAGGCCTGAGTCCTCACCCACGCCCCACCCCGGTTTCCACCAGGGTGGGCCTCGGCTCCACG
>SLHN01000055.1 GCA_007136145.1 Thioalkalivibrio sp. | reverse complement strand
TGACCACTGCCGCGATCATCGCGCTGATTCCCGCAGCCCTGACGGCCGATGTGAAATATCAGGTGCGAGACACCGCGGATCTCGTTGCAGTCTGCGAGGCCAACCCCAGGGCCCCGGACGTCAACACATCACTGGCCTTCTGCCACGGCTTTCTGACCGGTTCCGTGCACTTCTACCATGCCGGGGTTCCGGAGTCCTCGCGCTTCGCCTGCGCTCCCGATCCGGCACCTAGCCGATCGGAGGTAATGGACGCGTTCGTGAAATGGGCGAAGGCGCGCTCGCAATACATGTCGCAGCCAGCCGTGGAAACCCTTTTTCGTTACCTTGCGGAGACCTACCCCTGCCCCTGAGGCTCAATCCATCCGGAAAATGATTGGGAGTACGAACCATGCGTTCGACACGAATCTTCATCGCAGTTCTCGCTTCGACCGCGCTGCTCTCGGGCTGCGCCGGCATGACCGACCAGGAACAACGGATGGCGACCGGCGCGGCGATCGGGGGTGCAGCGCTCGGGGTCGCCACCGGGAGTTGGGGCTGGGCGGCTGTAGGTACCGCCGCGGGTGCCGGAACCGGATACCTGATCGAGGCTCAGCGGCAGCGCGAGCGCGACGCTTTCCAACGCGGGGTCGAGGAAGGCCGCGGCCAGTAAAGCGGTCGAACCGTCGAGCCCATCGCTGGCTGCTTTGCGCTTGGCGGGTTGCGCCAGCCTACTCTGACTGGGTCAGCCCGTCCGAGTGGTGAGACAGGGCACTACGGCGCGCGTAACCCGATGATCGAGGCCGTGTGAACGGTGAACCTGGTCGGACGTCGGACGGGTTGGAGTAGCCTGGTCCGAACAGCGGTCCGGGAGGTTGTCGGGGAACTACGGCGACGAAGCCCGCAACCCCCGACGGGTGCTGGGCAATAACCTTCGAATGGCCCGGGCGAAACCGCAGGAGTATGAGTCCGTTCGTGGCGGGCTTGTCGAACCGCGAACGGAATCTGCTTGTTCGGCGCTTCCCTATCGCTGATCCAAATCCGAGCCTTCGCTGGAAAACCCCGCCTCCGGCGTGGCCCAGCCTACTGCAATGTCGACGATGTACGGAATCGCGGGAGGCTCCGGGTCGTTCGCAAAGAAGCGCGCGAGCATCCCACGGTGTGATGCGGAAACGAGGATTGGCGGCGGTGCGTCCTGAAACGTCAGCGATGCGACGGGCACCACCCCGTCGCCAAGCTCGTCACCGATGTCCGACCACCAACCGCGCAAGGCGCCGCTCAGTTCGGCGGAGTTCAGCCCGGCACCGATCGCTTCCAGTCCGGCGGTCATTGCAGGCGGGGGGTCCAGCAAGATTCCCCCAATGATGCGCACCGGTACCCGGGTCGGCCACTCTCGCTCGTCCAACTCTCGGAGGAAAGGACTGCCAGGCCGCAGATCAATCTTGGCCGCACCGGTTCCGTCCCGCAGGCTCGCGAACAACGAGAACCGTCCGTCCATCCCAATGGCAAGCTGCTCCCGTAGTTCGAGCCAGACCCTCAACCGAGCCCATTCCGAACCCTGGTTGGGCGTACCAACAAGAATCACTCCGGTGACGGCCGCCCCATCGACGCCAGAGGCAGCGCCTTCCGGGTGGCGCAGTCGTGACACGAAGTCCCGAACGAGCAGGCCTCCCATGCTGTGCCCGATCAGTATCACAGGACGCTCGGGCTCCAGTTGCGGCCAATGCTCGGCGAGCAGGTCGGCACTCCTGTCGATGCCCTGATCATTCGGGTAGCGGAATTCCCAGACGTCGAAACCCGCTTCTTCCAGGCTGGGAACGAGATCGTTCCAGATGGTCCCCGGTTCATCCAGGCCGTGCACCAGGACAATCCGGGGTGCCGCGCCATCAGGTGCCTTCTCGGATCGTGGAAAAAGCCCGTACACTCCAAAAGGCGGGGTCATCGCTTCGGGGAACCATTCGTGCAGCTGGTCCTGTACCAGCATTCGCAGTTCCCTTTCACCCCGCGGGTCGCTCTCCGCCCACCAGATCCAGAGCACGGTCAGCAGAACCGATGGAAGCACGACCGATAGGGCCAGCGTGAACCGGATTCGCATACTGGACCTGGTGCCGCCGCCGCTCATTGACTCGCGGAAGTGGACGGCGATCCGTGCCGCCCCGCCGCGGAATTCGCGCAATTCACGGGTCGTGGAGGCGGCCTTCCATTTTTCCTGCCCCACGGAACCGCGTATCCGAACAGGTCCTCCTGGCGGGTGCCGATCACGTCCATGTCCCGCTTCCCTTCGAAATCCTCCAACCAGACCCGTACGTCCCGTCGGATGGCCAGCATCGGAAGGGCGTCCCTCTCCCGGTGGTTCTTCATCGGCGTGGAGATGTGCCGATCTGGGTCATTCAGGGCCGACGGGAATTGCTTTCGGCCGCCGGTTACCGGAGCCACTGAAGCCCTGGCAGGGCGGCAACGCGATGATCG
This sequence comes from Thioalkalivibrio sp., assembly GCA_007136145.1. Lineage (GTDB taxonomy): Bacteria > Pseudomonadota > Gammaproteobacteria > Ectothiorhodospirales > Ectothiorhodospiraceae > Thioalkalivibrio. Next base: position 29,946 of record SLHN01000055.1, on the reverse strand, counting down.
ATCTCGCGGAACAGGCTCCGTGTCCCGTCCGACCATCCCAGCTGCGCGCTTCACCCGACATGCGGCCCAGTTTAGCCGACCCCGGAGGCAATCGGCGTGCCCGGCAGAGGAGTTTTCGAGGCAGGGCAATGAGGATGATGCGTGGAAGAACGCCGTCGCTCACTTTCAAATGATGGAGGCGACAGCGCACAGGATGGCCCAAACGAGCCGACACCCTGTAAAACCTCGTAGTCCAGCGATCGGAAGTGTTCATGAGCCGCGCGATCGAAGTGGACGGGCTGGTGCGCGATTCCGCCGGCACCCTCGCGCTGGATGGGGTAAACCTGACTGTGGCAACCGGGCAGGTGCTGGGCCTGCTGGGTCCGAACGGTCCCATTCGGTGCGCTCATGGACACTTCTGCGCTTTCATCATCTCGGAGGCCGTGCGCCTGAGGCAACGCGGTGCGCATGTGGGGGTAGGGGGCTGTTCGTAAGCGCCGCGCGCAGGTACGCTTGCGCGATGGACCATGAGGAAAAGAAGACCCCGGGGGCCGGCAGCGCGCGCGCTCATCACCCCGGGCTGGCGCCGATCGATGATTCCGAGCTGACCCGGGAGAGCTGGAAGATCTTCCAGATCATGGCCGAGTTCGTCGAGGGCTTTGAACGACTGGCCCGGATCAAGCCCTCGGTCAGCATTTTCGGATCGGCAAGGATCCCACCTGGTCATCCGGATTACGAGCTTGCGGAGGCCGTGGCGCGGCAATTGTCCGATTCGGGCTTTGCCGTCGTCAGCGGCGGCGGCCCCGGAATCATGGAAGCGGCCAACAAGGGGGCTTTCGCCGGGAAATCGCCCAGTGTTGGCCTGAACATCCAGCTGCCTCACGAGCAGCAATCGAATCCCTACCAGGACATCGGACTCGGATTCCGGCACTTTTTCGCGCGCAAGGTGATGTTCGTAAAGTATGCGTCGGCCTATGTGGTCCTGCCTGGTGGATTCGGAACGCTGGATGAACTTGCGGAGATCCTGACGCTGGTACAGACGGGGAAGTCGCGCCGGATCCCCATTGTGCTGGTGGGCAGCGAGTTCTGGCGCGGATTGCTGCACTGGTTCGAGGATACATTGGTGGTGCGCGGCACCATCTCGGCGGAAGACCTGGCGCTATACTCGTTGGTGGATACGCCAGAGGACGCGGTGGACGCCATCTTCGAGTATTACGAAGATCGCAGCTTTGAACCCTCGGCTGAAGAAAAGCAACGCCTGATGGAGCTCTGACGATGCGCTGGATGATCGGTACCGCCCTGGTGACTCTTTGTAGTGGTGCGATTGCACAGGAAGGGAGCTGGCCTGATGCGCCGCCACCACCCGAAATGGTCGAGGATGCGCCGCCACCAGTCATTGATGAACGGGCTCGCCAATTGCAACTGCTCGAGGAGGCCGACATCACCCTGATCGAGCGGCCGTATGGAATCATCCGGGAGTATCGGATTCAGGGGCGGCTCTACATGGTGCAGGTGATCCCGCGCTGGGGGCCGCCTTATTACCTGATTGATACAACCGGCGATGGTACCCTGGATGCTCGGCGCCGAGGACTCGGCCCTGATTTCGTGCCACCCCAATGGATCCTGTTTCAATGGTAACGCAGCCTCCGCGGCAGCCTCTGGGAGCCTGTCGGACTTGGGTGTCCGTAGCGAGCCGCCTGGGAGCGTGAGAGCCGTTTTTCGTGATTTCGTGGCGACTCTTTGGTCCACGCAGAGAGAAAGCAGGCACAACCGCGCCGCGTTTTCCGCCGATGAAGGAGACCAGGCCAAGCTAAGGAAACGCTGAAAAAGGTCCTGTCATTGCGAGCGAAGCGCGTTGAACCGCCGAAGGCTGGCCCGAAGGGCGAGCGTAGCGAGTAATCCAAACGGAATTCGCGACATCAAGACCTTATGGATCGCCACGTCCCGCTGCGCTCGCGGCTGAAGGCTTCGCTCCTCGCGATGACGAATTGATCAGCGCTTCCCTAACTGTCATGGTCAAGCCACCATGCAAGGTCCAGGCGTAGACATCAATGAGCACAGCGAATTGCGCCGCTTGAGGCCCGTGAGCCTGGGGCTTAGAGCCGGCGTGGTTCCGATGTGGTTCGACTCCGCTTGACGGCACCCCACGCGGATCGGTCGCACTTAATTGGTGCATTTGGTTCGGGTTTTGCACTAACATTGTGCCAAACGAATACCGGCAGGCGTGTCTTGCCCCAGCAATCATCGATCAAGCCAGGTACATGGTCCAAAACAAGGCGGTACCACGCAGCCCCTGTTGTCGTCACACGCATGGTCGTATTGAGCCGCTTTTTCGGCTGCCCATGGCCGAATCGCTCAAGGACAGCGTAAGGGGAAAGGGCGGGGCAGGGCCGGTCTCTCCGGGCACCACAGGTGACGCGGCCCGACATGCCCGGCACAACGAACGGCTGGCGCAATTCCTGCTTTCGGGAAGTTGATGAAAGTCAATCCTCTACCAGCGATTCGGACTCCGACCGACTGCCTGTGGCTGGACGATCTGTCAACCGCCGTGCTGGTTACGGACGAGAACCTGCGGCTGCTCGCAATCAACAGTGCCGCCGAGGTTCTGCTTGGGCTGAGTCGTGAGCGTGTGGTCGGAGGCCCCTTGGGGCACTGGTTGCGCCTCGACCGACATCTCGGTACGCAGCTGCAACAAGCACTGCAGCGGGAACAGCCGGTAACCCTGCGAGCACGCCGGTTGAAACCGCTTCGCGCGCCGGAATTCCTCGCGGATCTTGTGCTCTCGCCGCTACATGCCGAAGACTCCAGCGGACGGCTGCTCCTGGAGCTTACGGCAATCGACCGCCAGCAACGCATAAGCCGCGAGGACCAGTTGCGACAGCAGCAGGCGATCAGCCGTGCCGTGACCCGCGGCCTTGCGCACGAGATCAAGAATCCTCTCGGAGGATTGCGCGGCGCCGCCCAGTTGTTGGCCAGCGAACTCGACGACCCGGGCCTGCGAGAATACACCGGCATCATCATTCGGGAAGCAGACCGCCTTCGAAGCCTGGTCGATCGAATGCTGGGGCCAAGCAATCTCCCGCGGCGCCATGAGGTGAATCTTCACGAAGTAATGGAACACGTTCGTGGCCTCGTCAGTGTGCAACTGCCGCTAGGGCTGCGAGTAACCGCCGACTATGACCCAAGTATTCCAGACATCGTGGCGGATCGCGACATGCTGGTGCAGGCGATCCTCAACCTGGTGCAGAACGCGATTCAGGCCCTCGGGGACCACGGCGAGATTCGACTGGTTTCGCGTATCCTTCGGCAATATACCATCTCCGGCAAGCGGCACCGTCTGGTCGCGCGCCTGCGTATTCGAGACAACGGGCCGGGAATTCCGGACGAAATCCGCGAACGCATCTTTTTTCCCATGGTCACCGGCAGGGCAGCCGGGACCGGACTGGGGCTACCGATTGCACAGAGTCTCGTACAACTCAACAACGGCCTGATCGAGTGCCATTCGCGTCCGGGCCGCACTGATTTCGACGTGCTGCTGCCGCTGGAGACTGCATCATGAGCGCTACTAGGACTACCCGTACCCCACAGGCCATCAGAAGCGGTCCGGCAAATCGTTCTTCCCACAGGGAATGGCGTCACCACTGCCCAGTGGATCCAGCGCCGTGCCGGTCCGACCGCGGGTCTTCCTTCGGATGCGCCGCTCGCCGGCGATCAGCGGGATCACGCACCAAGCCCCACCGGCCGGCGGCTCGCTGATGAACACCTTATGGAGCCAAGGCAGTGCGGTGATCTGGGTCATCGATGACGATGACTCGATCCGCTGGGTTTTGGAACGCGCGTTGAGCCGGGCTGGATTCGAAACCCAAGGGTTCGAGTCCGCGGATGCGGCTTGGCGCGCGCTGGAAGACGACGGCGAGCCCGACGTGATTCTGGCCGATATCCGGATGCCGGGCCTCAATGGCCTGGATTTCCTCGGACGCGTTCGAGAGAGACCGGATCCACCTCCGGTCATCATCATGACCGCCTTTTCTGACCTGGAAAGCGCAGTCTCGGCCTATCAAACCGGTGCCTTCGAGTATTTGCCTAAGCCATTCGACCTCGATGAGGCGGTGGGGCTTGTCCAGCGAGCACTGCAGGCGCATCGCGAGCAGCGGGCAGGCGCAAGTGCGGCGGACGTCGCGCGCCCGACTACGATCATTGGCGAAGCCCCGGCCATGCAGGAGTTGTTCAGAGCGATCGGTCGACTGTCGCGTTCGAATATCACTGTGCTCGTCAACGGGGAATCGGGCACTGGCAAGGAGCTGGTGGCCCGGGCCCTGCATCAACACTCCCCGCGGGCGCAGCAATCGCTGATCGCGCTGAACACCGCGGCCATACCCAAGGACCTTCTCGAAAGCGAATTGTTTGGCCATGAACGCGGTGCGTTCACCGGGGCCAACCAGGCCCGCAAGGGGCGGTTCGAACAAGCGGACGGCGGCACGCTGTTCCTGGACGAAATCGGAGACATGCCGTTCGATCTTCAGACGCGGCTGTTGCGGGTACTCTCCGACGGTACCTTTTATCGGGTGGGTGGACATACGCCAATTCGGGTCGATGTGAGAATCATCGCCGCTACTCACCAGAATCTTGAGGATCGCGTTGCTGCCGGGTTGTTCCGGGAAGACCTTTTTCATCGGCTGAACGTAATCCGAATTCAGGTTCCGGCCTTGCGCGATCGTCCCGAGGATATCCCACACCTTATTCGTCATTTCATGGCCCAGGCCGCTCGCGATCTGGGTGTGGATGCAAAGGTGATCCGGCCCGAGGTAATCACCGAACTTCAAGCGATGCGGTGGCCTGGCAACGTGCGCCAACTTGAGAATACCTGTCGCTGGCTTACCGTGATGGCTTCCGGGCGGGAGGTACACCTCGAGGACCTGCCACCGGAGCTTCGCGCTGAACCAGGGCGGTCAACAACGGGTGGAAATGTACCGGTGGCGCCTGCACGCGACTGGACGACCGATCTGGCGCGCCGAGCCCGCGAACATTGGCGGGGAGGCGCCCGCGATGTTCTGGCGCTTGTACAGCCCGAATTCGAACGGACACTGATACTCGAGGCGTTGGCGGCTACGGATGGGCATCGTCAGCAGGCAGCGGCACTTTTGGGCTGGGGCCGTAACACGCTTACCCGAAAAATCCAGGAACTCGACCTCGATCGCCCAGAGAATCGCTGACCTCGCTCAACCGCACAGCGCCGCTCGAGTCCCGGAAATCTGGAGATCGGGTTCGATGTGGCATCGGTTCGGCTTCGGCTCGCGGTACCCTACGGGGGAACTTTCCGCATGGCCCACTAGGTTTAGGCGCGCCCGAGGTCACCGTTGCACTGGATTACCCCGCTTTTCCGACTGTCTGTGCAACGGCCGGTTCGAAACTGTCGTAGAAGAGTTGCTCCGCGGGCAAGCCGGCTTCGAGGAAAGCCCCTCGCGCGGCGTCGATCATCGGGGGCGGTCCGGCCATGTAGACGTCGAACCCGGAGAGATCAGGGTAGGTCGCCAGCACGGCTTCGTGCAACCAGCCCGAGACAGCCGGAAAGCCTGCGACCTCGGCAACAGGCACATCGGACAGAACCGGGGTGAAACGAAAGCGGCCGGCCGCACTGCTGGTTTTTTCCTGTAGCCACTCGGGGGCATAGATACCCGTTACGTCGCGTGCCCCCCAGAATAGATGATGCGGCCGATCGAGACCCGTCTCGATGAGATGATCGAGCATTCCCTTCAGCGGGGCGAATCCCGTGCCACCGCCAACGAACAGCCGGGGCCGTTCCGACTCCTCGTCGAGAACAAAGGTTCCGAGCGGCCCCTCTATGCGCAATAGCGCCTTTTCCTTCATATCGTTGAAGGCGGCATCCGAAAAACGGCCACCTGGTACCTTCTTGACATGCAGGACCAGTTGTTTGTCGTCATGGGGTGCATTGGCCAGGGAATAACTGCGCCGATCCCCACCCTTCAAGAGGATATCCAGATACTGCCCCGCCAGGAACTGGAGGCGCTCGGTCGCAGGGAGCTGGAGGCGAAGTTCCACGACGTCCGGCGCCAGCATCGTGCGCGCAGCCACGCGGCAAGGAAGCGTCTTCACCACGATATCCCGCGCCACTCCGATCTCCCGGACTTCGACCTCGAGATCCTCGATCGGAACCGCCTGACAAAACAGCGCGAATCCCGCAGTCTCGTCAGCTTCGGTGAGGCCGGGTGGACGCTTGGGGCCGTAGCTTACCGAACCCGAGAGCACACGACCCTTGCAGGATCCACAAGCTCCGTTGCGGCAGCCGTAGGGAAACGCGAAACCCTGGCGTAGTGCGGCTTCGAGGACCGTCTCGTCGTCTTCGACATTGAATTCGTGATTCGCGGGCCGTACCGTCACGTGGAACGCCATCACATCGCCTCGCTGGTGAGCTGGCCGTGAATTGTCGACAATCACAGAACAAACGCAAACAAGCCATGAGGTCGTGGGGATGTCGAAGAAAGGAACGATACTGATTGCAGGGCTGGGCTATGTGGGTCACGCACTGGCCCACGCCCTGGATGATATCGGCGTGCCGTGGGTGGGACTCCGCCGCCAACCGGAGGCCGACCCCCGAGTATCATGCGTCGATCTGGATGTCGCAAGTCCCGAGCTTGGTAAAGCGGAAACGCGTCGGATCGTCTACCTCGCGCCACCACCCAAGCACGGCGACGGCGATCCCCGTCTGCGCAAGCTTCTGACGGTGTTGGATAGCCGACCTCCAGAACGCTTTATCTATGCCAGCACGACCGGGGTGTATGGAAATCAGGACGGTGCGGTGGTGAATGAAGACGCGCCGCTACATGCCAGCACCGCTCGGGCGCTTCGCCGGCTCGACGCGGAGCGCGCGCTGACCGATGCCGCGCAACGCTGGGGAACCCGATGGGCAGTGATCCGCCTGCCCGGCATTTATGGTCCGGGAAGACTGCGTGAGGAGCAGATCCGCGCTGGGCTGGAGGTACCATGTCCGGAAATCTGCCCACCGGGTAATCGCATTCACCGAGACGACATCGTCGACGTGATCCTGCGTCTGCTGGACGACGACGAACCAACGGGGTTCTTCAACCTGGCGGATAACGAGCATATGAGCAGCACGAATTTCGCACGGGCCGTGGCGGCGCGGATCGGCGTGGAATTGCCGCCGTGTATCCCGGACCTTGCTACCTACTACGCAGCTCATCCCGGGATGGCAAGCTTCCTCCGTGAGCAGCGGCGGATCGACTCGAGTCGAATTCGCGCTGCTTTGAAATGGACACCGCGGTATGACACCGCTCGGGAAGGCATCGAGGCGAGTCTTCAGGCTCAGTAGGCGCATCGGAGCCCCGTGGCGCATTACAGTTGCAACTGTTGCAACAATTCATCGACCCGGTCTTTCACAGCCCGGTCCATGGTGATTGGGCGACCCCATTCACGGTTCGTCTCACCTGGCCACTTGTTGGTGGCATCCAGGCCCATCTTGGAGCCCAGGCCCGAGACCGGCGACGCGAAATCCAGGTAATCAATGGGTGTATTTTCGATGAGAACAGTATCTCGGGCGGGATCCATCCGTGTCGTGATCGCCCAGATCACATCCTTCCAGTCCCGGGTATTCACGTCATCGTCGACGACGATCACGAATTTCGTGTACATGAATTGGCGCAGGAACGACCAGACCCCCATCATTACCCGCTTCGCATGTCCCGGGTACTGTTTCCGCATGCTCACTACCGCAAGACGATACGAGCAGCCCTCGGGCGGCAAATAAAAATCGGATATCTCCGGAAACTGTTTCTGCAGAATCGGTACGAAAACCTCGTTCAGGGCCACGCCCAGGATCGCGGGCTCGTCGGGTGGACGTCCGGTATAGGTACTGTGATATATCGGTTTTTCGCGATGCGTGATTCGGTCGATGGTGAGCACCGGAAACTCGTCCACTTCGTTGTAATAGCCAGTGTGATCGCCGAACGGTCCCTCCGGCGCCATGTCGCCCGGATGAATTCGACCCTCCAGGACAAATTCCGCTGACGCGGGAACCTCGAGTTCCGATCCCAGGCACCGAACCAACTCCGTGCGGCTACCCCGCAGCAGGCCGGCAAAGGCGTACTCCGAGAGACTGTCCGGTACAGGTGTCACCGCGCCAAGAATCGTCGCCGGGTCGGCACCGAGCGCGACCGCCACCGGAAAAGGTTCTCCCGGATATGCAGCAACCCAGTCACGAAAATCCAGAGCACCGCCTCGATGTGAAAGCCAACGCATGATCACGCGATTGCGGCCAATGACTTGCTGCCGGTAGATGCCGAGATTCTGTCTAGCCTGGTTCGGACCGCGGGTCACGACCAGCCCCCACGTTATCAACGGTCCCGCGTCGCCGGGCCAGCAGGTCTGGACTGGCAGTTGCGCAAGGTCGACATCCGCTGCCTCGATTACCTTTTCCTGTGCCGGCGCAGAGCGGACCCGCTTTGGTGCCATATCCAGTACCTTGCGGAAGATTGGTAGTGATTCCCAGGCGGCCTTGAGCCCCTTCGGTGGATCCGGCTGCTTCAAAAAGGCGAGTAGCTTGCCGATCTCGCGCAAGGCGTCGACGTTCTCCGCGCCCATGCCCAGGGCAACGCGTTCGGGGGTTCCGAACAAGTTTCCGAGTACGGGGATTTCGAAGCCTCGCGGGTTCTCGAACAGCAAAGCGGGCCCGGACGCCCGAAGAACGCGATCGCACAGCTCCGTCATTTCCAGTTTCGGGTCGACTTCGAGTGCAACGCGGCGCAGCTCACCCCGGGACTCGAGCAATCCGATGAAGTCACGCAGGTCTCGATATTTCACGTTGTGGGTTCCCGTTCGATAAACATTCTAGAATAGGCTCTCATCCAATCCAGGGGGAAATCACATGATCGAACGCGGCCTCGAGAAGGCTATGCTTGCGGCACGGTGGCTGCTGGCCCCGATCTATATCGGGCTGAGCTTCATGCTTTTGGCGCTTGCCATAAAGTTTTACCAGGAGCTGATACACCTGGTACCGATCATATTCACGATCCGGGAGATGGATCTGATCCTGATGGCACTCGCGCTGATCGATATTGTCCTCATAGCGGGCCTGATCATCATGGTGATGTATTCCAGCTACGAAACCTTCGTCGGTAAGTTGAATGTCGCCGACCATAAGCGCGAATCGTGGCTCGGCAAACTCGACGCCGGTTCACTGAAGCTGAAGGTCGCGGCAGCAATCGTGGCGATTTCCTCGATCCACCTGTTGAAGGCCTTCATGAACATCGAGACCATCCCCAACGACAAGCTGCTATGGTACGTGGTGGTCCATCTCACATTCGTGATTTCCGCTGTTCTGATGGGCGTCATGGACCATTACACCGGCAAGGATGGCAAAACGTCATCTGCGCTTTAACGGACGGTTCGCCACACTGTTCACGGGCTGGTGCGGTTGGATATTTACTGCGATGCACGTCGTCGATGAGTCCGATACTGGATATCTCAGCGCGCGCGGCCCGGCCTTCGCTCATGGGTTCGAGAATTCGGCAACCACTGGTGCATGATCCGAGGGGCGTTCCCACGCTCTGGGTTCGAGATCGATGCGAGTGTTGCGAAACTGTTGCAGCAATGGTGCGCTTGCCAGGATAAGGTCGATGCGGAGGCCACGATTGCGGCGAAAGGATGCGGCCCGATAGTCAAACCAGCTGAACTGCTCTTCGGGTTGCTGCTGCAGCCGAAAGGAATCCTCGAATCCGAGATCGAGGATTCCGCGGAACGCATCACGTTCGGGTTTGGAACACAGCACTTTCCCTTCCCACGCTGTGGGGTCGTGAACGTCTTGATCCTCGGGTGCGATGTTGAAATCGCCGAGGATGATCATCCGCGGATAGGCCACAACTTCGTCCTTCAACCAGAGCTGGAGCCGGCGTAGCCAATCCAGCTTGTAGGCGTACTTCTCCGATTCCACGGATTCGCCGTTCACCACATACAGGTTGACGATACGTATCCCGTTCACCGTTGCTACCAGAATGCGGCGCTGGGCATCGTCCAGACCCGGGGGGTCCGTGACCACATCCGAGATTTCAGAACGCGAGAGAATCGCTACTCCGTTATAGGTCTTCTGACCGGAAAATGCGGCTTTGTACCCTGCCTCGGCGATCGCTTCAAGCGGGAAATTCTCGTCTGTCACTTTGGTTTCCTGAAGCGCCAGGACGTCAGGCCGCTCGGTTTCCAACCAGCGCAACACCTGCGGCAACCGAACCTTAAGAGAGTTGACGTTCCATGTGGCTATCTTCACGCAACCTCCAGACCGCTATGCCGTAGCAGAGCGTCGATCCTGGGCTCACGACCGCGGAATGCCTTGAAGGAATCCAACGCTGGCCTGGATGCACCAACCTCGAGAATCTCCCTGAGATAGTCGGCTCCAACGCGCGGCGAGAAGAGTCCTTCTTCCTCGAAGCGTGCGAAGGCATCGGCGGACAGAACCTCTGCCCATTTGTAGCTATAGTACCCCGCTGCGTAACCGCCTGAAAAAATGTGTGCGAACCCATGTTGAAAACGGTTGAACACTGGAGGTTTGATGACCGCCACCTCGTCACGCACCTGGGCCAGAAGTTCCTGGATCGCTTCGGCTGACTGTGGTGCGGCCATTGAGTGCAGCCGAATATCGAACAGCCCGAACTCCGCCTGTCGGAGCAACTGCAAGGCAGATTGAAAATGCCGGGTTCCCTGCAGGCGGTCGAATAGATCTTGGGGCATCGGCGCACCCGTTTCGTAGTGGCGGGCGAACATGTCGAGTGCTGCGCGTTCCCAGCACCAGTTTTCCATGAATTGGCTTGGGAGTTCGACGGCATCCCACTCCACTCCACTGATGCCGGCAATCTCCGGATGGTCCACGCGTGTAAGCATGTGGTGCAGCCCATGCCCGAACTCGTGGAATAGGGTAATGACCTCGTCATGCGTGAAAAGCGCTGGTTTACCGTCGACTGGTGGGGTCGAATTGCAGGTCATGTAGGCAACCGGGATGTTGATTTGACCCGCGGTTGCGAAGCGGCTTCGGCAAACGTCCATCCAAGCCCCGCCTCGCTTGGCAGTACGTGCGTACAGGTCGAAGTAGAAGCCGGCGCGTTGCTCACCACTGGCATCCCGAATCGTGTAGAAACGGACATCGTCATGCCAGGTCTCCACACCCTCCTCAGGTTCGATCCGAATGCCGAACAACTTCGACACCAAGTCGAACAGACCCGACACAACCTGGTCCGCGGGGAAGTAGGGCTTGAGCATCTCCTGACTGAGTCCCAGGCGATCGGCACGGATCTTCTCGGCCACATAGCCGAAATCCCAGGCATGGAGTTCATTCAAGCCAAGCCGATCACGGGCGTATGTCCGCATTTCGTCGAGGTCGGCTTGGGCTCGGGGTCGAGCCCGCGCTGCCAGATCTCGGAGGAAACGATCCACGGTTTCCGGCGAGTCCGCCATCTTGGTCGCCAGGGACCGCTCGGCGTGGTGCCGGAACCCGGTGAGTGTCGCCTTCTCCTGCCGCAATTGGAGGATCTCCAGCATGACCTCGCTATTATCGAAGCGACCGGCATCGGGCCCCTGATCCGAGGCGCGCGTCGCATAGGCTGTATAGACCGACTGCCGAAGGTCGCGATCATCAGCATGCGTGAGAATGGCGTGATAACTGGGGAAATCGAGTGTAATTACGAAACCGTCGAGTCCTCGTTCCCGTGCGTTCTGGGCCAGCATCGCCCGGGATGACTCCGGTACGCCCTCCAGTCGTGCCACATCGAGTAGATGCAACGTCCAGGATTGCGTCGCATCAAGGACGTTCTCCTCGAAGCGGGAAGTCAATGCGGACAATCGGCTGTTGATCGCACGCAGGCGATTCTTGTCAGCTTCTGGCAGGTCGACGCCGCTCAGATGAAAGTCACGGAGCGCATCGGCAACCAGCTTGCGTCGGTCGGGAGACTCCTGTTCAAACCCGGGGGCTTGATGCAGCCGGACGAATGCCTGGTACAACTCTGTATTCTGCGAAAGCTCACTGTTGTATTCGGAAAGCTTGGGCAAGCAGGCGTTGTAGGCGGACCGCAGGGAATCCGTATTCATCACCGAGTTGAGATGCCGCACTGGGGACCACAAGTCATCCAGACGCAGATCGAGACGCTCAAGCGGCACGACTAGGTCGTCCCACCGAGGGGGATCAGGAAGTTCCGCCAACAGCGTGGCAATCGCTTCGCGGTTGGAGGAGAGAACAGCGTCGACAGCGGGTTCGACGTGCTCCGGGCGAATACTACGGAATGCAGGCAAGGATTCGGTGGCTAAAAGCGGATTCGACACAGCAACTCCCTGAATGGAGGAAGGAACAAATTCAATCCGAACGGGCTTCGGTTAGGAATTTCCGGAACACGCACGACCCTCGCATGGGCTGCTCCGGCGCTCTCCGCGCCTCCGATGATGGGGTCCTACTCGGTATGGAGCATGATCCAGATCTCCCATTATCACCCTGGGAGACACTGTCCACCATATCCCTGACTGCTACTTTGACGCCGTTCCATTGCCCGTTGGTTCATATGGGCGAAAGCGCGGATCGCCGCTATCATCACGAAGCAATGTGTAGGCTTCACAGCAACAACTGCGACAAGACGCGACGAACCATAAGGCATTGATATCGGGGGCGCCCGCCTGGACGCCTCGCGATGCTGGCTCAACCGACCAACCTTCGGCTGTTGAATGCGCCTGGCGCGTCCGTGACGCCCTCGGAACGCGGTCTCAAGACGCCTTCCTCTACAGTCGCTTACACCCGTTAGACGTCAACATTCTCAGCACTCAAGGCGCGCGCCTCGATGAATTCCCGCCGCGGCTCCACCTGATCGCCCATCAGGGTGGTAAAGATCTCGTCGGCGCGTATGGCATCCTCGATTCTTACCTGGAGTAGGCGACGGGTTTCAGGGTTGAGCGTTGTTTCCCAAAGCTGTTCCGGATTCATTTCGCCAAGGCCTTTGTATCGCTGTACCGCGAGGCCACGTCGACCCTCCTGAAGCAGCCACGCCATGGCATCAGCGAACGATTCGATCACATGCACTCGGTCCCCACGCTGGATGTAGGCACCCGGCTCGAGGAGGCCGTGCAATGTCTCGCTCAGGTTGAGCAAAGCCCTGAAGTCTCGCGATTCCAGGATCTCATCATTGATCAACTGGGAGAAAGGCGCTCCATGTTCGATCCGGTCAAGGCTCAATTGGGCGACGCCGCCTAGTTCGGACAGAGCACCCAGACTATAGCGCGTGGCGCCGGCCCGGTCGCTCGACAAGTCCGCCAACAGCTTTCCGAACCAGGCTTGAACATCAGGATTGGCGACGCTTCGGGGTTCGGGCATGGGGTCCGCCTCGAACATCGCACGCAGGATGCGCCCGTCGTAAAGCCGTCCAAGACGGTCAAGCGCTTGTTGCGCCTTCTGATAGTCAAGGACCAGTTTTTCGAACGCCTCGGCGGCTATCGGCGGCGTCTCCGGGGCTACATACAGCCGCGCACCGTCCAGAGCGAGCGAAAGATTGATCTCCTGCATTTCGGCTTCGTCACGGACATACTGTTCGCGCTTGCCGCGCTTGATCTTGTAAAGCGGCGGTTGGGCAATATAAACATAACCCAGTTCGATCAACTCACGCATCTGCCGGAAAAAGAAAGTCAGCAGGAGCGTGCGGATATGAGAACCGTCGACATCAGCGTCGGTCATGATAATGATGCGGTGGTAGCGCAAGCGCTCCAGATTGTATTCTTCCTTACCAATCCCACAGCCAAGAGCCGTTATCAGTGTGCCGACCTCGACGGAACCCAGCATTCTGTCGAAACGGGCCCGCTCGACGTTGAGGATCTTTCCCTTGAGAGGCAAAATCGCCTGGAAGTGACGATCGCGACCCTGCTTCGCAGATCCTCCGGCGGAATCTCCCTCGACGAGGAAAAGTTCGGATTTGGCCGGATCCTTTTCCTGGCAATCAGCCAGCTTCCCGGGAAGACCGGCGATATCCAGGGCGCCCTTCCGGCGCGTCACTTCACGGGCACGGCGGGCCGCCTCGCGTGCACGAGCCGCCTCGATCACCTTGCCGGTGATCGCCTTCGCTTCGGTCGGATTTTCGAGCAGGAAGTCACCAAGTACGTCAGCAAGTACACTCTCGACGATTGGCTTCACCTCGGATGAAACCAGCTTATCCTTGGTCTGCGACGAGAACTTCGGATCCGGTACCTTGACGGACAGGACAGCTGTCAGTCCTTCTCGCATATCATCACCGACGGTACTGATCTTCGCGCGTTTAAGCAGACCCTCACGTTCCAGATACTGGTTGATTGTTCGAGTCAGAGCGGCCCGGAAACCCGCGAGGTGGGTACCGCCGTCGCGCTGGGGAATGTTATTGGTATAGCAGAAGAGATTTTCCTGGTAGGAGTCATTCCACTGCAAAGCCACTTCGACGCTGTAATCCTCGCGGCTCTGATTTGCATAAATGACTGTCGGATGAAGAGCCGTCTTCTTCTGGTTCAGATGACCGACGAAGGCTTTGATACCGCCCTCGAAGCGAAACACATCCTCTCTGTTATCGCGTTGATCCCGAAGTCGGATCCGGACACCGGAGTTCAAAAAAGAGAGTTCGCGCAATCGTTTCGCCAGGATTTCGTAGTGGAACTGAATATTGGTGAAGGTGTCCGTGCTTGGGCGAAACCAGATTGTGGTGCCCGTTCGATCGGTCTCCCCGGTGTCAGCCAACGGTGCGGTGGGAACGCCATGGTGGTAGGTCTGGGAGTAACGCCTTCCAGCCCGATGAATCTCCAGACGAAGCTCCTCGGAAAGTGCGTTCACCACTGATACACCGACCCCGTGCAGGCCGCCCGAGACCTTGTACGAGTTCTTGTCGAACTTACCGCCGGCGTGGAGTACGGTCATTATGACCTCTGCGGCGGATCGTCCTTCCTCCTGATGTATGTCAACCGGGATACCACGACCATTGTCGGTTACACTGACCGCGTTGTCTTCGTGAATCGTGACATCGATGGCGGAACAATGCCCAGCCAGGGATTCGTCGATCGAGTTATCGACAACCTCGAACACCATGTGGTGCAGCCCGGTACCATCGTCGGTGTCGCCGATATACATCCCTGGCCGCTTCCGCACAGCATCAAGGCCTTTCAGTACCTTGATCTGGGTGGAATCGTAGACATTGGTGGGCGGACGGGGATCGTTGCTTTGCATGGGGTTCCGGTACTCTGACGTTGAGCGCCAAGTATAGCCGAACGGGACAAATCGGTTCTTGTGCACCGCCACACGAACGATTGGCGAACGACCCATTGGGCTCCGGCCCATACCGCATAGGGCTCGTTAGCGACAATCTCATCGGCGTCGCGGCGGCCCGGATCAAAACGAGCGTTCCACGTGATTTCGGGGGCGCGTCAGCCTGCACAGTTGGCACATGCCGGCTCCAATGCCGCGATTGGTTGTCGCACCGCTGAATCGGTCGAAACGATGCTTGTCTAGGTCTGTTCCGGTTGCCGGTCGAAAGGTTTCACGTGAAACACTTGCGAGTTATTGTTTCGCTACCGTGACCACACCATGTTTCACGTGAAACACTCTGGAATCGTCTCTCGTAGTAGCTATATGTAACGCCCAGTCGCAATCCACCGTTGTCACCAGACACTGCCAACCCGAACCCTTGACGATGTTCATGATCCCGGCAAGCCCTGGTTCATCCATTTCAGCTACTGCGTCATCCAGAAGGAGTATCGGCGAGGTTTCTCCCGGCGCTCTCGATTCGAGCACATTCCCTTGGGATACCACCAGTGCATTTAGTACACGCTTTTGCTCCCCACGCGACATATCTCGGATCGAGCGCTCTCCCACGCGGATCTCGAGGTCCGCCTTTTGTGGACCTGTTTGCCCGAACCCACGTTCCAAATCGCTGACCCGGCTTCGGCCATACGCTTCAGCAAGCGTCTCGCTTTCTGGCCATCCCTGTCGGAACCGAATTTGAATCTCACCGTTAAGCCCGGATTTCAGGTCGCGAAGGGTCGGATGCCGAAGTGATTCTTCCAGCGAAGCCACGAATCGCGCCCTCATCTCCGAGAGCCTCTCACCTGACTTTGCCGCCAGGAATTCGAAGCGCTTCGCAGACGCTTCCTCATGATTTCTCAACGCCGCATTCCGTTGTTCGTGCGCACGACGCCAAGTTTTCCACTCAGTGGGAAAATCCTTATGCAAATGGAACCCACCCCAGTCCAATAGCCGTCGGCGCTCCTCTGGCGGCCCCACCAGCGAGGCAAATGAATCCGCATGAACCGCAAGGATCGGCAGCCGACGGGCAATCTCCCAATGGCCGTCGAGCCACTGACCGTTGAGCCGAGACCGCCTCTCGCCAGACCACTCGACGCCAACGCGTGACCGTTCGTGATGGGAGTCCATCAAGTCACCGGCAATTGAAAAGCCGGCCCGATCAGCACAAACGACTCGCCCCAGACGGTTCGTCCGAAAAGACCTCCCGAGTCCAAGGATATGGAAGGCCTCGAGAATGGATGTTTTTCCGGATCCATTGGGCCCGACAATCACATTCAACCCGAGGCCAGGTTCCAATTGGCACTCTGCAAGATTACGTACGCCCTGCATCCAGAGCTCAACGATCATGACTTTGCACAAAACAGGGAATCAAAAGCCCCCTGCGTGAAGTGTCAACCGGGAGTTCGAGGTTGCTCATGTCAACGTCGAACGGCAGCGGGCACGGACCCTGATCCGTCCTTCCCAACCACGGACGCCAACACTGTGCTTCCACAGAAGCATCGGATCCACAACCCACCACGGAATTCCATAATTCGTGCGAACCAACGACCCCGGACATTTTTGTCCAAACGAAATCGGAACTCCCAGCTCAGTTCGTTATCGAACATGCCCTCGACTGGCACCACTTATTCGAGATTGTCCGCTCCGCTGGAAACATCCGCTCGGACTCGCCCAGCCGATGCACCTCAGTGCGTCGGCAGCCAGACCGCGCGGGCCCTGCGGTAACCATACCCGGGTTGCAGCCGACCCACACAACTCATCGCATTTCTCCACGGCTTCCCTCCAAGCACGCATTGACATAAGTGTCCGCCGGTCCACGGCCCGCTCTGGAATGGAGGGCACAACCAGCAATCCATTCCGAGCTACCGTTTCCAGGGAAGTGCTGATCAGTTCTTGATCGCGAGGAGCCAAGCGCCTTTAGCCGCAATCACAGCGTGGTGGGACGCAGCGACCTTTTTCCTTGAGTTCGGCCGTTTGGATGGCTCGCTACTACCCGACACCCAAGTCTTCCGGTCTTCTAGAGGCGAATTGGCATGACCACATAGCGGGCACGATCCGGTGGCTCCGCAAGTATCAACGCCGAGGAGTTACCGTCACGAAGCTCAATCCTGATCTGGTCTCCAGCAATTGCACCCAGTACCTCGAGCAGATAAGTCAGGTTGAAACCAATCTCCATCGACTCACCTTCATAGATGGCGGCCAACGTCTCCTCGGCTTCTTCATGCTCTGCATTGTGTGTGACGACCCTGCAGCCATCGGTACCGGCGAGCAGCCTGACACCCCTGTACTTTTCGTTCGCAACGATCGCTACACGATTCAGGGCCTGCCGAAACTCCTCTCGCTCCACTGTCAGCCTAGCCGGATGTCCAACCGGGATCACGCGCTCGTAATCGGGAAACCGGCCCTCGATTACCTTGCTGGTCAGCCTCGCGGACCCGAAATCGAATGCGATCAATCCTGGACCGAACCCTAACTGCATTTCCGTATCGTCGTCCAGAAGATTTCGCCGTAACTCCTGCACCGCCTTCCTTGGAATAATGCTTTCCTGATCCTTCGCCAAGGGATGGTCGACATCGGCTTCGCTGACCGCAAGCCGGTGACCATCAGTCGCGACCGCGCGTAAGGTCGTTCCCTGTGAGACAAGAAGGAGACCTTGAAGATAATACCGCACATCCTGGTGCGCCATCGAAAACATCGTTGCTTCGATCAGGCGCCGGAGCACCCTTTGCGGAACCGTGATCCAGTGTTGTATGTCACCGGACTCCATTTCCGGAAAGTCCTCCCCCGGAAGTGTTGCCAGATTGAAGCGGGCCGAGCCAAATCCGACCGACAATCGGTCTGATCCCAGGTGTGCCCGAATCGTCGACTCTGGCGGTGCCGCTCGGACTACATCGAGTAGCTTCCGTACAGACACGGTGCAATCCAGTTCCGGAGGTGATTCACCCGTCGTTTTTGCGAGCCATGCCAATTCCAGGTCGGTGGTATCGAGTTGAATGCCATCTGTTGCTGAACGAATTCGGACATTCCCCAGAATGGGCATGGTAAGCCGTTTTTCGGCAGCTCCAACGATTCGTTGAAGAGCATCGGCCATGCTGTCCCGACTGAACGATAACTCCATTGGTCAGGTTCCCTATTATTTGTTTATATATTAAGGACAGTAGTAATAAGCACCCGGAAGTTCCTGGAAAAACAAAAATTATTTCTATATTTTCAGTAACTTACGTCTTATTCCGGGGTACTCCAACCGGTGTCTATCCTGTTGATAACCCGTGTGTGTAAATCCCTGGATTCGACGACCTGTCTCTACGCACATGTTATCCACAATGTTTCAACTGCTTAGTGTGCGCAACAGTATCTTGTAGTCGTTATCGACGTTTGCATCACCTTCGCGGAGCTCCGCCACCTTTCGGCAAGCATGGATCACCGTGGTGTGGTCTCGACCTCCAAACGCCTGGCCGATTTCAGGAAGGCTGTGCTGAGTCAGTTCCTTGGCAAGGGCCATGGCCATCTGTCGCGGCCGGGTGATCGATCGGCTTCGGCGCGCCGAATGCAGGTCCGTTACCTTGACACGAAAGTAGTCCGCGACCGTCTTCTGGATGTTCTCCAGGGTCACAAGCTTGCTCTGAACCGCGAGCAGGTCACGAAGGGCCTCGCGGGCAAAATCAGCTGTTATCGCCTTGCCGGTGAAGTGCGCATTAGCGATCACCCGGCGTAGCGAACCCTCGAGCTCACGGACGTTGGACCGGATTCGCTTGGCCATGAAAAAGGCGACATCACTTGGCAACTCGACTCCCGATTGTTCTGCCTTCCGCTGCAGAATCGCCACCCGTGTTTCCAGTTCCGGTGGCTCGATGGCGATGGTCAGACCCCAACCAAAGCGCGACCGGAGGCGCTCTTCAAGCCCTTCCACTTCTTTCGGATAGCGATCAGATGTGAGAATGATCTGTTGTTGACCTTCTAGTAAGGCATTGAATGTATGAAAGAATTCTTCCTGTGAGCGCTCTTTTCCGGCGAAGAACTGGATGTCGTCTATGAGCAATGCGTCCGCAGTTCGGTAGTGCTGCTTGAAATCGTCGATGACGTTGTGCTGCAGGGCTTTGATCATGTCGGCGACGAAGCGTTCGGAATGCAGGTAGATGATCCGTCCCTGTGGAATCCGGCCAAGGATTCGGTGGCCAATGGCGTGCATCAAATGTGTCTTGCCCAGCCCAACCGCACCGTAAATGAAAAGCGGGTTGTAGGCGACGCCAGGGTTTTCGGCCACCTGAAGACTTGCGGCTCGAGCCAACTGGTTGGATTTACCTTCAACGAAGGCTTCGAAGGTAAACGCAGGGTTGAGATTCGAAACCGGACCGACCGGCCGCACCGATGGCGCTGATCGTGGCGTGCGCGTCGCTGCTCCGGCCGACGGTGCAGCTTCAGGTCCACCTATCCCGAGCGCGACCTTCCACGCGGGGTCGCCATGCGCGACCTCGTCGACCGTGGTCTTGATGGTGGGGAGGAAATGGTCGCGGACATGCTCGAGCACGAACTGGTTTGGAGCCAGCAACCGCAGCTCACCGTGCGACTCCTGTGCGTGCAATGGCCGCAGCCAGGTGTTCAACTGCTGCTCGGAAAGCTTACCCTGCAGGCGATCCAGGCAAGCTGTCCACAGGGAATTTGCAAGCACGCATCGACTCCGGAATCAGGCTCCACCTGAAGAGTCTACGCGTAACCGGGCCCGTTCTGCCAGCGTTCCTCCACTGTTGCCAGACAGTCACCGGGAGCTGATCATTCATTGGCGCGCGTCCCCGTTCGGATTGACTTTGGAGGCGAGCACAGGTAGCTTTCAGCGCCCCTAAACTTTCTGAATTCCGGATACCTCGCCATGAAGCGGACATTCCAGCCCAGTCGACTCCACCGCGCCAGGACCCACGGTTTCCGTGCACGGATGGCGACCCGCAGTGGGCGCAAGGTCATAAACGCCCGCCGCGCCAAGGGCCGCAAGCGCCTCTGCCCGTAACCCGCGTCTCTGGCGTGCCGGCCCGAAACCGAACGGCCCGGGCCTATCGATGACGCCCGACGCCGAAAGAAGCCCACCGACTCAAGGGTTTCCGCGCTCGCAGCGTCTGCTCGATGGTCGCGCGTACCAAAGGGTTTTCGCGCGGCCACGCCGGGTTCCGGGAAGGCGATTCATGGTCCTCTATCGCGGGCTGGATCCAGTTGGACCGACGGCCCGGCTCGGCCTCGCGATCTCCAAGAAGCATGCGCGACGGTCAGTGGACCGAAACCGCATCAAGCGCATCGCCCGGGAGGCGTTCCGGATCAGTAAACACAGGCTGCCGCCAGTTGACATCATCGTCCTGTCGCGAGCTGGCGTTGCCAGTGTCGGGCGGGGTGAACTGCGAGCGGAAATCGACCGCCTGCTGGAGAACCTGACATGATCCGTTCGCTGTTCCTGTTCCCCATCCGTGTCTACCAGTATGCGATTTCACCTTTCATGGCTCCACATTGCCGGTATCATCCCACCTGCTCGGAATACGCTGCCGAGGCAATCACCCGGCATGGTGTTCCGCGCGGGCTGTGGCTTGGGGTGAAACGGGTTGCCCGTTGCCATCCCTGGGCCGAAGGCGGATATGACCCCGTGCCGGAAACGGCGCCGAATCACGAATCCCGGAAGTAACCGCACTCATGGAAAACCTTCGTCCCATCCTCTGGCTGTCCCTCGTGTTCGTCCTGTTCCTGATGTGGCAGGCGTGGAATGCGGACTATGGCGAGCGCGCCGAAGTCCGGGAAAGGGTCTCGGAAGAGTTGGTCGACGATGTGCCGGAGCGGCCGGAGGACGTGCCCGAGGCACCGCTGACCGAGGAGGCAGCGATCGATCCCGCGGCACCCCTGGATGTGCTCGCGGACCCGACCCGCCGGCAGATCACCGTGCGTACCGACCTTCATGATCTCAGCATCGACACCCGGGGCGGCACCATCGTGCGCGCCGACCTGCTCGCGTTTCCGGTTGACCCGCGCGAGCCCGATAATCCGGTAAGGTTGTTCGACGAGCGCGTTCGCGGCTACGTCGCGCAAAGCGGGCTGACGCATGACCGCGTGTCTGGTATCGAGGCGTCGGACCGCGCACCCTCGCATCACGCCATCTTTCAGGCCGAAGCCGATCGCTTCGAGATGCGACCCGGGCAGGATACGCTGCGGGTGCCGATGACCTGGATATCCGACGACGGAAGCATTGTCGTGACCAAGACCTTCGTCTTTCAGCGCGGAACGCATCTGATCGAGGTCGAGCACAGCGTCGAGAACCGCAGCGACCAAACCTGGATCGGCCGGCAATACCGGCAGCTGCGCCATGGTCCGACGCCGAGCCGGGCGTCGTTCTTCCTTTACACCTTTACCGGTGCCGCCTACTTCGATGGCCGGTACAACAAGGAGAGTTTCGAGTCGCTGCGTGATTCGCCGCTGGAGAAACGCCTCGAGGGCGGCTGGGTTTCGGTGATCGAGCACTATTTCATGTCCGCGTGGATTCCCGGCCCGGACGAAATCAACGCGATGTACGGGCGAGCTGTTCCCGGTACCGCCGGCGTAGGCACCGAATACCTGATCGGGCTGCATTCGGCCGAACCAGTCACCATTGCTCCTGGGAGCATTGGCATGTTCTCCACCCGGCTTTGGGTCGGGCCCAAGACCCAGTCCGACCTGCGCCAGATTGCTCCGGGTCTGGAACTCACGGTTGATTACGGCATTTTTACCTTCCTGTCCAAGCCGCTGTTCTGGCTGCTGCGCGTGATCAACGATTTCGTCGGCAACTGGGGCTGGTCGATCGTGATCCTGACCATCCTGATCAAGCTCGCGTTTTTCCATCTCTCGGCGACCAGCTACCGCTCGATGGCGCGCATGCGCGCGGTGGCGCCGAAGCTTCAGGCGATGAAGGAGCGCTACAAGGACGACAAGCAGCGCATGAACCAGGCGCTGATGGAGTTGTATAAGAAAGAGAAGATCAACCCGCTCGGGGGCTGCCTGCCTATCTTGGTGCAGATTCCTGTCTTCATCGCTCTGTACTGGGTACTGCTGGAGAGCGTGGAGCTGCGTCAGGCACCGTGGATGCTTTGGATTCAGGATCTGTCCACCCGCGATCCGTTCTTCATCCTGCCGCTGCTGATGGGTTTGACGATGTTTATTCAGTACAAGCTGAATCCGCCGCCGATGGATCCGATACAGCAGAAGATTTTCATGGCCCTTCCGGTCGTCTTCACGGTGTTCTTCGCGTTCTTCCCGGCGGGTCTGGTGTTGTACTGGTTCACCAACAACCTGTTCTCGATCGGCCAGCAATACGTGATCACGCGCAAGATAGACGCGGAAGCCGCGAAGAAGCACTGATTTCTTGACCGGAGCCGCGGATACCATCGTCGCCGTCGCCACCCCGCCCGGGGTTGGCGGTATCGGCGTGATCCGGCTTTCGGGACCCGCGGCGCTCCTGATCGCGGAAGCGATCGCGGGGCCGGATCTGCCACCGCGGCGAGCGATTCACCGGCGCCTGCATGACCCCGCCGAGGGCGTGATTGACGACGGGATCGTGATCGTGTTTCCCGCACCGCACTCCTACACTGGCGAGGATGTGGTGGAGATACAGGGGCATGGCAGTCCGGTCCTGTTGCAGTTACTGCTCGACACAGCGCTTGGGCTCGGAGCGCGCATGGCGCGACCGGGCGAGTTCACCGAGCGCGCGTTCCTCCACGGTCGCATGGACCTGGCCCAGGCCGAGGCCGTCGCCGATCTGATCCACGCCCAGACTGCCACTGCGGCACGTCTCGCCCGTAGCAGCCTCGACGGTGCCCTGGCTCAGGACGTCGAGCCGGTCGCGCGCGAGATTTTGAACCTGCGGGTGCTGATCGAGGCCGAGATCGATTTCGGCGAGACCGATCTGGAATCGGCGGTTGCTCCCGAGGTGGCCCGGCGCGCGCAGGCACTGGCGGCTGATGTCGAGGCACTGCTCGCACGCCTGCGTCCCGCACGCATCTACAGTACCGGGATGCGTCTGGCGCTGGTCGGCGCGCCGAATGTTGGCAAGTCGAGCCTGATGAACCGTCTGGCCGATGCCGAGGTCGCGATCGTCACCGACCGCCCGGGAACGACGCGCGATCTGCTGCGCGCGAATATAGCAATCGACGGTATCCCGGTGGAACTCATCGATACCGCAGGGTTGCACGAAAGCGACGATGTGGTCGAGCGAATCGGTATTGAACGCGCGCGGCGCGCGGCGGCCGGGGCGGACCTGGTCCTCGAGGTTCGTGATCTGACGCGGCCCGGCGTCCGCGCCGAACTGCCGGACCTTCCGGGAACCCCGGTGCTGCGGGTTTGGAACAAGCAGGATCTCTGCCCTGGCAGCCAGTCGGACTTGGGTGCCCGCAGCGAGCCGCGTGGGACAGCGAGGGCAGTCGTTCCTGATTTCGAGGCGCATAGTGATTCCATGCAACGAGGGATCAAGGTCTCCGCAGTGACGGGAGAGGGTCTGGACGCTCTGCGCGCCGCGATCCGCTCCGAGGTCGGTGTTGTGGATACCGGGCAGCAGCGCTTCAGCGTTCGAGTCCGGCACCTTGAAGGCCTGGGCAACGCCGCCGCCTGTCTGCTGCGGATTCATGCCGAGCAATCCCCGGACCTGATCGCCGAAGACCTCCGTCTCGCCGAGCGCGCGCTGGACGACTTGCTTGGCCGCGGTGATCACGAGGAACTCCTCGGCGCGATCTTCGCGGGGTTCTGTATCGGCAAGTAAGGCGATTTCTGTTATCATGCGCCCCGCGATCCCTGCCCCAGTCTCCCGGTCGCGCCCTTTTTTGGTCTCAGACCAGCTCTCATCCGTCTCAGACTGGCGCCCGCGTGCGGCGACAGGCGGATGTCGCTTCCGGAGTACTCATGCATTTTTCCGATCTCGGCCTTGCCGAGGAACTCGTTCGTGCCGTCACCGAACACGGCTACACCACACCCACCCCAATTCAGGCTCAGGCCATTCCCACGGTGCTCGAAGGCCGCGATCTGATGGCCGGAGCCCAGACCGGTACCGGCAAGACTGCTGGCTTCGTGCTGCCGATGCTGCAGCGCCTGTCCGATCCGACGCGCAAGGGGCCGTCCAGCAACCGTGCCCCGGTCCGGGCATTGATTCTGACCCCCACCCGCGAACTCGCTGCCCAGGTGGAGGAAAGCGTGCGCGTCTACGGACGGCATACCAAGCTGAATTCGCTGGTGGTGTTCGGCGGCGTCAGCATCAACCCGCAGATCAGCCGGCTGAAGGGCCGCGTCGACATCCTTGTGGCCACACCGGGTCGCCTGCTGGATCTTGCGCAACAGAAGGTCGTGGACCTGTCGCAGGTCGAGATCCTGGTGCTGGACGAAGCCGATCGCATGCTCGACATGGGTTTCATCCGCGACATCCGCAAGATCATCGCGCTGCTTCCGAAACAACGCCAGAACCTGCTGTTCTCGGCGACATTCTCCGACGAGATAAAGGCGCTGGCGGACGGGTTGCTCACGAAGCCAGCGCTGATCGAGGTCGCGCGACGCAACGCCACCGCCGACCTGATCGCGCAGAAGGTGTATGAGGTCAATCGCGACGAGAAACGACAGGTGCTGTCGCATCTGATCAGGACCGAGCGCTGGACCCAGGTGCTTGTCTTCACCCGCACCAAGCATGGCGCCAACCGTCTGGCGGAGCAGTTGGGCAAGGATGGCATCCCGGCGATGGCGATCCATGGCAACAAGAGTCAGACGGCACGCACCAAGGCGCTGGCCGAATTCAAGAAGGGAGATTTGCGCGTACTGGTGGCCACCGATATCGCGGCGCGCGGGATCGATATCAGCGAGCTACCGCATGTGGTGAACTACGAGCTACCCAACGTTCCCGAGGACTACGTGCACCGGATCGGCCGCACCGGACGTGCCGGCGCGAACGGCGAAGCCGTATCACTCGTCTGCGTCGACGAGTTCGACTATCTGCGCAACATCGAGCGGCTGACCAAGCGCTCGCTGCCGCGCGCGAAGGTCGATGGCTTCGAGCCGGATCCGAACGCCCGGGCCCAACCGATCCAGCTGCGCAGCCAGCAGCGGCGTCCGGCTCCGGGCCGCGGTGCTCACGCGGGCAGCGGCCGCCCGGGTGGCAAGGCCAGCAAGCCGGTTTCCGGTAGGCCGGGCGTCGCCAAGTCCTTCGGCGGCAAGCCCGGTCCGGCGCGTGCCGGCAACCGGTCCGGCAGTACCCATCGCTCCGGCGGCCGGCACCGGTAGCGTTCTTCCAGCCGGTGGAACGGCTGACGAACGCCGTTCCGGCATTCCCGGGAGCGTGTCGGACCGCGGGCCATGCCAGATCCTGGTTACCCTCCGCTCAGGGCCTGGAAGATAAACACCGTGTCGTCGTCCCGGACATGATCCGAGAGGGTTTTCCGGTCAATCACGATGATGTTGTTGATACTGATCTTCACGTGCCTGCGCAGGGCTCCCTGTTCATCCACTACGTAGTCGGTGAAGCCAGGAGCATGGTCAAGGATGCCCACAGGGTGCCATCGCGCGGATCACGGGTGGCGTAACAGACCGGTATGCCCGCGTGAATGATCGGCCGCACCCGCCAGCCTGCCGCTTTCCGATCGATGATAACGGTACCCTTGCGAGTACCCAGAAGAATGGTGTCAGCCATCGGGTCGTCCTCGTATGTGTTGGTCCCGCCAACAGGCCGAACGGTAGTACTTCAAATATAGTCAGCGGCGTGAGAACTGCACGTGTTCCGGGCAGTTCGGGAAACAGCCTGACGAGCAGGATTCGGCGGAATTCAGTGGCAGCCATGATCCTTGAGCAGCGTGCGCAGCGAATGCCGGCAGAACACGCTTCCCGCAGGGCGGAACACCGATCTATCGCTATACGGTAATTTTCTGGACGTCTTATGGTGGGGGGAGTATCATCAATCCATGATTCATGGGCGGCGCCGGCACCGGGGCGGTCCTTGAATCCGGGGTTCATCCGTTCACTCGAGGATGGCCTCCGCGGCTCGCTCCTGGTGCCATCCAGCACAGATTGGGGTACTCACATGGACGATACGCTGCAACGCCTGCTCGACGCCGAAATGAAGGCGGAAAATCTGGCCCGCGAGGCCGAGGAAGAGCATCAGCGTTCGATCGCCGAGGCAGCGGATGAAGCCAGGGAACTCGACGCCCGTTTCACCGACCGCATTCCCGAATTGCAAAGAACCTGGATCGCCCGCTCCGAGGAGCGCGCGGCGAAGACAATTGCCGAGGTTGAGCGGCGCTACGAAGAGCGGCACCAGAGCCTGCGCGAGATGGCCGACAAGCGCGAGGACGAGGCACTGGACGCCGCATTCCAGGTCCTGCTCGACGTGCGGCTCTGAGCCGCTGATCGGCAGGCTTTCTTCGTGATGGCCACAGGTTCCGCCCCATGAGCAGCGCGGCACACGACGCCTACCTGAATACGCGGGTCGCAGGCAAGGCAACGCAGTTGCTTCGTGCCGGCGACATCGAGCGCCTGGTGCAGCTTGGTCTGCCCGAACTCGGGCAGGAGTTAGGGCTTGGCACGATCCTCGAGGAGCCTGGCAGCGCCCGGACCAGGAGCCGTGCGGTCGAGCAGGCGCTGATGCAGGTGCTGCTGGAGGAACTGACGGTGCTGATCCGGCCGATGGACCCGGCCGAACGGAGCCTGGTCGTGGCCTGGGCGCGTCAGTTCGCGTTGTTCAACCTGAAGACGCTGCTACGTGGCAAGATCCGTCAACTCGATCCGCAGGAAATCCGCGAGAACCTTTACGACCTTCCGCCACGTCTCCGGCTGTCCAGCGAAGACCTGTTCCGTGTCGAAAACGCAGTCGAGCTGCTGCGCCTGCTGGAGACCGGTCCGCTGAGTCTGCTCGCACGGCAGGCGCGCGAGATCTACGAAAAGCGCCAGGAGGCGTTCGCGCTGGAGGCGGCGATCGATCAGCGCTACTACGCCGATGTGGTGCGCCAGGTCGCGCGGCTCGAGGACAGCACCGCGCAACGGCAGGTGCGCCTGCTGGTCGGCACCCTGGTCGACCGCGCGAACGTCCAGTGGCTGATCCGGTTCCGGTTCGGCTACCAGCTTTCACCCTCCGAAACCTTCTATCAGCTCGTGCCGTCGCCGCATCTGCTGCATCGCGAGCGCCTGCTGGAACTCGTCGGGCTCGACGACCAGCTCAAGGTGATCGCCGCGTTGCCGGAACCGTTGCGGGGGCTGCTCGCCGATGCCGGTAATCTGATGGAGATCCAGCGTCGTCTGGGTCGCCATCTGTCCACGGTGGCCTGGTCCGCGCTGCGCGGGGGCCAGTCGGGTGTCGGCCGCGCTCTCGCGTACCTGATCCTGCGCGAGGCCGACCTGCGGCTGGTGTTCTCGCTGCTCCAGGGTCGCCTGCTCGGGCTGCCGGAACCCTACGTGGATCTTGCGCTGGGTCTGAGCCCGGCGATCTGCGTGCATCAGTGGCGGGAGGCCGCGTGATGAGTCAAGCCAGAATCCTGTTCCGCTGCCGTCCGCGTTCGACCCGCACCGCCGGGAGGGTATGCGCGTGCTGAGACCGCAGCCGATGAAGCATGTCCGGATTCTGGTGCTGCGCGAGGACCTGCCACAGGCATCGCTGACGCTCGCGGATACCGAGAGTTTTCACCCAGACCCGCGGCAGCCGCGGGAACAGCAGCTGACACCGCTGCAGGACTGCCGCTACCAGAAGGAGTTCCAGCAGGCGCGATCGCGGCTGGACAAGATTGCCCAGGTGGTGCCGGTCCCGGAGCCCGATCTCGCCGAGATCCGTGTCGTCGGCCTTGATGAACTGACCAAGACCAATGCCTGGCTCGGCGAGGCCTGGACCTACTGCCTCGAGCACCAGGAAGGCTTCCGCGAACTCGACGAAGCCGAGCGGCTGCTCGAGGAGGAAGAGGCGGCGCTCGCGAATTTCGCCGAGCTGCGGGTGGACCTGGGAATGCTCCGCACCAGGACGCGGTTCCTCGATTTCCATATCGGCGTGGTGCCGCGCGAGAACATCGACCGGCTGCAGGGCGCGCTCGGTCTTGCCGGATATCTGTTGTTCAGCTACATGGAGCGCGGCAGCAATGCCCATGTGGTGATCGTCGGGCCAGCGGGGGAAAAGGTCTCCGAAATCGCCTCCGTGCTCGCCAACGCGGGGTTCCAGGCGATCCCGTTGCCACATGGCCTGGACGATTCTCCCGAAACCATCCGTGCCGAGCAGCGCGCGCGGCGCGAACGAATCGAGCGCGAGCGCGCGGAATTGCACGACGAGGTCGAGGCCTGCGCTGTGGAGATGCGCGCGCGGCTGGCGAACGCGGCAACGACGCTGGTGTTCGCCGAGCCGTTCGTGAATCTCGACCCCGCGATCCGCAGCGCAGGCCACCTCGCCTGCATCGCCGGGTGGGTGCCCGCGAAGGCGCTGCCGGAATTGGAGCAGCAGCTGGCCGACACTTTGCCGAATCCGTTCAGCCTGGAGAGCCGCAAGCCACGGCCCGACGAGCGCGCGCTGGTGCCCTCGGTGCCGGTGAAGCATCGCCTGTTGCAGCCGTTCGCGTTACTGGTGAAGCAGTACGGCATCCCGCGTTACGGCGAAATCGACCCGACGCTGCTGTTCACGATCACCTTCCTGTTGATGTTCGGAACGATGTTCGGCGATGTCGGGCACGGCGCGGTGCTCGCTTTGCTGGCCTGGCTGTTCCGCAAGCCGCTGGGCCGCTTCTACCTCTACGGGGTTCTCGCCGGGCTTTCGTCGGTCGCGTTCGGATTCCTGTTCGGCAGCGTGTTCGGCTACAAGGATCTGCTGCCGGCGCTGTGGATGTCGCCGCTCGAGGACCCGATCCTGATGCTGCAACTGGCGCTGGGCTGGGGCGTGTTCTTCATCACATTGGCCTGCGGGCTGACCATCTACAACCGCTTTGCGATCAACGAGCCCATGGCGGCGCTGTTCGGCCACCACGGGGTGGTGAATCTGCTGTTCTACCTGGGATTGATCTGGGGCGGTCTGTCGATAGCGCTGACCGGCAGCTTCGGGCTGGCGCAGGCCGGGCTGGTGATCTGTTCGCTG
Source organism: Thioalkalivibrio sp. (assembly GCA_007136145.1). Classification (GTDB taxonomy): domain Bacteria; phylum Pseudomonadota; class Gammaproteobacteria; order Ectothiorhodospirales; family Ectothiorhodospiraceae; genus Thioalkalivibrio. The sequence continues at coordinate 589 of SLHN01000055.1, read as the reverse complement.
CTCGCTCTCGCCGTGTACAACTGGTTTCATCTCGACGCGGGGATCGGCGAAAAGATCCTGGTGGTGCTGATCGAGACCCTGGAGACGGTGATCGGCTACATCTCCAACACGCTGTCGTTCCTGCGTGTCGCCGCGTTCAGCATCAATCACGTGGCGCTGATGATCGCGGTGCTGACGCTGGCGGGAATGCTGGGCGCGGTCGGCCACGTGCTGATGGTTATCTTCGGCAACATCTTCGTGCTGGTGCTCGAGGGTGTGATCGTCACCATCCAGGTGATGCGCCTGCAGTATTACGAGGGGTTCTCGCGCTATTTCTCGGGCGACGGGCGGGAGTTCACGCCGCTGCGTCTGCGCCGGCGTCCGCGGGTGGCATGATGAGCCCGCTTCGATTCGTGTTCATTCAAACTGGGAGTTAACCATGCACTGGCTCGTCGGTCTCATGTCTTTCGCCATCGTCGGCTTGATCGCCACCGGGTTCTATCTGGAGTTTCGCCCGGCGTTGTCGCCACGCCTGCGCGCGTTCTTCAAGCCGGCGCTGATCACGCAGATGACGGTGTTCGTCGGCGCTATGGTCGGTCTGCTGGCCTTC
>SLHN01000280.1 GCA_007136145.1 Thioalkalivibrio sp. | reverse complement strand
TCTCACCCAGCAGCTCCTCCGGATCCCGTTCCATCAGTACTTCCGGGTTGGTGGCCAGTTCGCGGAAGGCCGCAAGGGCCGCCAGATCGACATTGTGGTAGTCGACCCCAAGCGCAAGCCGTCCGAGCCCACCCTGCGTCTCTCCCGTCACGTTCTCGATAGCAAGCCCGTCCAACACGAACGCAAGCGGGCCGGTCACCACGCCCGGCTGTTTTTCGTCGAAGTCCAGCGTCAGGGTCGCGCCTTTCAACAGTACTCGCCCGGGACGATGTGGATCCGACTCCGAAGCATCGGCGTCCAATTCAGCCAGCGGTGACTCGGGTTCGATTTCCAGAACCATATCGGTCAGCCCCGCATCGAGTTTCAGCGGCGACAGCAAATCAGCAGCCCAAACGCCATTGAAGGTTTGTGTGCCGAAACTGGCACGCGCCAGCAGATCGCCCTGCGGACCTCGCAGATGCACCCGGTCCGGCAACTGGAACACGATCTCCCAGCGATCCCCGCCCAACGGTTTCAGGTCGGCGGCCAGCGTACCGAGGTCGATCTCGGCCAGGTCGGCATCCGGTTCCGGCGACAACGGTACAGCGACGGACAGGTACGGCATCACCACGAGCATTCGGCCATCCGGCTGCTCGTCGATCTCGAGCTCCCCGCCCATCGAAAGCGGTGATCCCGGCAGTGCAAGCAACGCCTGCAGCGAATCGCGCAGCGACAGTGCCGACTCCGACAGATCGGGCGCCGCGATCGGCGTCCGGTCAGTGTCCGCGATCAAGACCCGCGCCTCGCGCACCGGTCCGGTGAGTTCCAGCGTGACAGACTCACCCCCGGTTCCTTGCACGACAGCCCGACCTTCGCCCCGCATCAGATCGTTAGCGGACGGATCGAGCGCATCGCCTGGCTGCAATGCCTGCCAGTCGAGGTATTCACGATTCTCGAGCAGGGCAAGCAGCCGGCGCAGGGCCTCGGGATCGGCATTGAGCCGGCCTTCCTCGGCCGCCACCCGTAAGTCGGCGACTTCCGGTATTCCCGCCAAGAGGAGATCCACACCCGAACCACGCAGTGCCAGCGCGAGCGCACCGAACTCATCCGGAAGCCGACCGAACGCGCGCAGCGCGCGCACCGAGACCCGACCCTCGGCCGCCATGCCGAGCAGATCCGCAGGCCCCGCCGCGCGCTGGACCGCACCCTGTACTTCGAGCACTTCGAACCCTTCGACCGAGCCAGCCCCGGCTCCGACACTGACCACCAGCAACAGCGCCAGCACTCCGCCCAGTACCCCCTGAACTACGCGTTTCGGCATCACGTTCCTTCCTCTTCGTGGTTGATCTCTCGGGCGACCCCTGGCGTACAACCGGATTCAATGCCAATGATCACATCTGCTGGCACCATCAGCGGGCGAGTTCCAGCGACAGATCGAGCAGCAGTTCGTACTCCTGTTGCAGCGCCCTGCGTTGCTCTTCCAGTTGTCGCCGACGCAGTTCCACCGACGGATCGCCGCCACCACCGGGACCCACGCCCTCCAAGGCGTCCAGGCTGGACTGCTGCTCGCGCATCCCCTGTTGCAACGAAGCCAGCCGGGTCTGGAGTTCCCGCACACGCTGATCGCCGGAACCGTGACGGGTTTCCAGATCGTCCACGGTGCGGGAAAGGTCCGACACCTCGCGGTTCATGCGGCTCAGGCGGGCGCGCTCCGCGGCCACCTGCTGCTCGCGGGTCTGCTGTTGGCTGTCGAGTTCCCTGCCCTCGGCCGCGAGTTCGCTTTGCACCGCACGCAAGCGCTCCAGGCGTTCCTCGCGTTCCTGCACCCGCGCCTCGTAGGCACCACTCTGAATCCCGGCGACACCGCCAAAGAAGCCTCCCTCGCGGGGGTCCGTGGGCGCGGTCGCGCAGCCACCGATCAGACCCAGCGCGAGCACCGGAAATACCACCAGAACATGACGTCTCATACTGAAAGCCTCTGATCGATCAGTGCCAACTGCGTACTGCCTTCGCGCAAGGTCTCCAGGTTCACCTGCAACGCCTCGACCTCGCGTTCGAGGCGGGCAATGTAGGGGTCATTCGTCGGGCGCGCTCGCCGTTCCTCCTTCAGAATCGCGGTCTGGATCTCGTACTCGGCGGCCAGTGTTTCCTCCAGGTCGTTGCTGGTGGCGATACGCTGTTGAAGTTCGCCTCGTTTCGCCACCAGGCTTTCCCGTCGCACCTGACCGGCGTTGTACTGCGTGCGCAACTGTTCAGCCTCGCGGTCGAGCCGCGCAATGTCCTGACGCACGCTGGCGTTGTAGGCGTACGCTGTACTGTTGAATTCCTCGACGCGCGCGATCTCGGCATCCAGAAACGCCTCGGTGGTCGCGTATGCCTGCTTGCGCTTGGCGATCTCATTGCCGACCGCGTATCCCGCACCGGCACCCAGCGCGGCGCCAATTACCGCACCACGCTCGCGGTCAATCGCATAGCCCAGCAGCCCGCCGATTACCGCACCGACGCCCGCGCCTTCGGCCTTGGTACGCTGCTCGTCGGTGGCGGCACAGCCGCTCAACGCCGCGACCACGACGGCCACGGCAACCATGGTTTCCAGTCTTTTCATCGTTTCGGTCCTCTGTTGCCCAAGGCTGAAATCGTCAGCCCTCGAATCCTGCAAATCGCTCCCGGAACTCGTCCCGCCAGCGCGTGGTATCCGCCCGCCGCTGTTCCCCGAACTCCTCGAGGTGCCGCGCGAGCAATTCGAGCACCACGCGCTCCCTCGGGGGCGGGTCCGCTGCAAGCAAGGTCCGCAGCGCGTGCTCGATATACGCGGGCTGGTAATCGCCGAGTTGGGACACCTTGTCGCGATATCCGAACAACTGCTCCCCTACTCCTGATTCTAGATCGCGCATCGACGACTCGACCGCCGCGACCTGTTCCTGATAACGACTGGAGATCTCGAGCAGACGCAGTGCCGATTCCCGGGTTCGTTCCAGCCGCTCGAGGCGCGAAAGGAAAACGCTGAGGTTCACCCCGTTACGGGCCGCGTCCTGGGCCAGGCTGCGTGCACTCTCGCGTTGCGCAAGCTCGAGTCGTTCGCGCGCCCGATCCATATAGGCCTGGACCGCGGTCAATGGCTCGCGCAGATCCTCATTCTGATCCATCAGCCGGGCAAGAATCGGTTCGACGGTACCCAATTGCACACTGGCCTGCGCCACCAGATTGTCGAGCGTGCGGCCCACGGGCATCGTGCGCCGGATGTCCGCCCGGTAGTTTTCGTATTCGCGCTCGATCTCGGCACGCTGGCTGGGAGACACGACCACGTTGGCGCCGATCGCGAGACGCGCGCCGGTATTGAACGATCGGCGTTCCTCGACGCGCTGCCGATCGGGGTTCCAGGCATAGGCATCGAGTTCCGCGCGGAACGCGGTACGCATTTCCGCCGCCGGGGTTGAAACGCTGCCGCCACGCACCGCAATCCCGCCTGGTTTGCCCTGCCCGATCTCGGGCCGAAACAGGCCGGCGGTCATTTCCTGGGCATTGCCGAGCAGGTCATGAAACCCCAGGCGGTTCGGACTGCGCAGACCGACCGGCCGCAACTGATGCCGGGCATTGCCCAGATGCCAGGCATGCTCGTTCAGCTCGCGGGCAGGAAACGGCAGCCGATCATCGAAACTGCCATCGTCGAGCGAAGGCAGCCCGCCGCGTGCCACGTATTCCCACTCCTCTTCGGTGGGCAGGCGCAGGAAACCCGGCACCTGATCGAGTCGCGGCATTCCTTCCAGCCGCTCGGGGTGATCGGGATCGAACAGCCAGTGGTTGTAGCGCCGGATGAAAACCTCGATCTCCTGATGACTGACGAAGGTCAGCGGTCGCATCAGCGCATCGCGCAACGCCCGGCCCTGGAGCGCGGTGAGATTGCGATCCTCCGGATCGCCACTGGCTTCGAGCAGCGCATCCAGGCCCATCACCGCGAGGTACTGGCCTTTGGTCAGCTCATACTTCGCCAGAAGGATTTCCCAGCCATCGCCATCAGCCGCGGGAAACGAGCCGCTGATCTGGGTGCGCTGCAGCCCCTCGAAGATCCCACCCGCGGCGTCGCCAAGCTGAATCACGCGTTCGCGGTCACCCCAGAACCCGGTCCCCGGAACATTGACCGCCCGAAAAACCATCTCGGCACCCTCGGGCATTGGCAACACGAGGTCCCCCGCCGCGGGCTTGGGGTTGTAAGGGGTAGCCGGCGGCGCCTCGGCGCCAACGGGCGCGGCCGCAACGATCGGCAAGAGTGTCAGGGCGAGTAACCAGACAAATCTATTGCTCACGAATGGCCTCCGCGGGATCGATATGGGTCGCGCGCCAGGCCGCGGCCAGTGACGACAATACTGCGAGAAGCAACGTCGCGACCACCGCGGTGAGCACGTATTCGGGAGGCAACGTGCAGAATTTCTCGCCCGGTGCAAGATCGTCGGCGAAGGCCCGATTGATCGTCGCCGCGAGCCCCATATACGCGACCATCCCCGCCCCCAGGCCGAGTCCGGCGATGATCATGCCCTGGGCGACCGGGAAGAAAAACACATGCCGACGGGCAAACCCGACCAGCCGCAGAACCCCGAGATCGCGCCGGCGCCGCTCCACCGCCGCGTAGAGGCTTGCCACCAGCACCGCCACGCCGCCGCTGAACCCGAGCAACGCGATCAGCCAGAACAGCCGACTCAGCCCCGCATCGAGGACCTGAATACGTTCGATCGCCTCCACCTCTGCGATCACTTCGATGCCTTCGCCGGTCAACCGCTGGTAGAGTCCCGGGACGTCGTCGATACTTCGGGCATACATGCGGAAACCCCGATAGCCACCGCGCAGCATCAGAAACCCACCGCTCGCCGGATCGAATTCCACCGCCCGCTGCTGTGCGGTCCGCAGGATGCCCATGAGTTCGACCGGGACCACCGGACGCGCGAGCGGACTGGCGCCCACGATCTCCAGCGGAAACACCACGGGTACCACACCCGGAACGCTGACCTCCACCGGCGAGGTATCGATGTTCGCAAGCGCCCGCGTCCACTGCCGTCCCTCGCTGGCGCGTCCGGCAAACCCACCCCATGGTAATGGCGGCAGGCCGAGCCGTGCCGCATCCGCGGGCTCCAGCGAGATGCCGACGGGATGCATGTGTACTCCGGCACCAGCCCAGGTCACTTCCGTTACATAAGGCATCAGAATGCGTTCCCTGCCGCGCAGTTTCTGTTCCACGGCGCGAATCGCGGAAAGGGTCACGGTCGCGCCCGGGGTTTCCAGATCGTAGCCCTTCCAGCCATCCGGTGCCGCCAGACCGAGGCGTTCCTCGACACCCCCGGGATCCAGCTCCCCGATGCGCGCGAAGCCGGTATTGATGATCAACCCCGTACGCTCGATCGGCGGCAACGGCTCCGGAAGCAGCAGCATCACCCCGTCGAAACTCAGGAACGGTTCCGGGCTGGCGCCCGCCCACCCCCGGGATGGGGCTCCGTATCCCTCCTTGTAGGCCTCCACATCGAGCACGAAGTCCAGCGGAGCATAGATCCTGGCCAGCGTCCCGGCCCTGGGTGGCAGAACCGCCACGATGTTCAGGGGCGCCTCGGCAACCTCGCTGCGCCCCCCACGGGAACGGGTGACACGGGCGGTGATCGTATCCCCGGGCGACACCTCGAGCCGCCGGGCGGCCTCGGTGGTCAGAACGACCTCGCCGGCTCCAGGGACGGGGGCACCGTTCTCGATCAGCAATGGGTCGCCGCGCGCGGTGGGCACCAGATCGTACAACTCGGCCCCGCCGCGCCGCGGATGCGGTATCTGCAACACCGACGACAGCGGCAGCACGGTCGGCGTCAGGAAACCCACTCCAGGCCACGCAGCGGCCCGGGCAAACCATTCCGGGGCGTACTCGCGAGTCTGCGCGGGGCGTAGTTCCCGAAACATCGGATCCTCAACGAGCCGGTCGCGCAGCGTCTCGATCGTCCCGTGCTTCAGACCGAGCAATACCAGCAACGGGGCAATCACCGCGGCGAGCGCGATCACCAGACACAGGGTCAATATCCACTCGTGGCGCAGATGCGCCGCCGCCAGCGCGGGAATCAATCGCAACGGTCGAGGACGTGCCGGCCGCTCCATCACTATGTCTCCAGAAAACACAGCGACCGGGTCTCGTGCTCCGATACGCGCTCCATAAGAAACCCGTAGGTCTTGTCGGCCAGTGAACGGACCAGGTCCAGATCGTGCGTGACAACGACCACGGCGACGCTCCGCTCGCGGGCCAGAGCGTGAAAGTCAGCCATGATCCGGCCTGCCCGGGCCTTGTCCACGGCTGCGGTAGGCTCGTCGGCCAGCACCAGTCGCGGCTGGTGCATCAGGGCACGCAGGATCGCGACCCGTTGCCGCTGGCCGATCGACAATGCATCCGGCATCCGGCGCAGACAGCCAGCGAGCCCGAGCCGCTCGGCCAGTGCGTCGAGGGCGGCACCGGGTTCGGGCAAACCCTTGATCCGGGACGGCAGCCCGATATTCGCCGCCACGTCGAGGAAGGGCAGCAGTCCGCCGGTCTGCAACACATAGCCGAGGTAGTCGCGCCGCAATGCCGCCAGTGCCGTCTCCCCGCTGGAAAGCCACAGCGACCGGACATCCACGGGGGCCCCATCCGGATCGAAACGCATTTCGAAACGCTCCATGCGGGTCGGCTCCATCACCAGGGCCAGCATGTCCAGCAGCGTACTCTTGCCACAACCACTGTCACCCGCGACCGCCACCAGCTCGCCGGGGGCGATTCGCAGATCCGGTACCTGCAGCTCGAACACACTCTCGCCCTGCGCCCTGCGCTTGCTGGCCCCCTGCATCAGGGCCAGCGGCGCAACCGGATCCGTGGTCATCGCACCTCCCTTCAGGGGAGATAGTCGAGGTGCAGCGGATAGACCATGTCCCGATCCGGATCGGCATCGTTCATGCGGAACCAGGCATCGACCTGTTCGTTGATCGCCCGATACTGCTCGAGTTTCGCCAGGATGCTCCATTCGAGCTGGGAACGTTGCTCGGTGGTCATGCTGGCGAACATCTCGTCGTTCAACGACAGGATATCGCTGCGGTACGGCAGGCTCTGGATGAACGCGGGCAGCAGGCCGGCATCCGCGAGCTGGCGCGCCTGACCCAGATCCTCGGGCCGCTTCATCGCCTGCCCCGACACACTCTGCAGCGCCTCGAAGAACTGTGCCTGCGTGACCTCGGCCCGCATCAGCGCCTGCACCACCTGATCCAGCGCCTGCGCCAGACTGCTCAACTGCTCACGCGTGACCAATACCCGCACATCGAGCGAACGGTCGACCGGATAGACCAGATCCCGGTCCAGCACCCAGGCGACGATGTCCTTCGGCGGATTGGCCGACCGACCGAGATACTCGACCAACGCCGCCTCCCACAACCGCTCGACCGTGGGCAAGGTCTCCAGCGCGGGCAGATCCTCGGCCTCGACGGTGACCGTTTCCTCGCCGACTTCCTTCGCCAGCAGCGCGATCAGGCCGTTGGCCACACTATCGATCAGCGAGAAGAATGCCGGTTCGTCGAACGCATCCACCGACTCGTACGCGGATTCGTCACGCGAACCCCGGATCCGGGCAAGATGCCGGAACTGCGGCTCGGCGATCGGGTGATCCTCGATCGCACGCGGGTCCAGAAGGTGGATCGCGGACAGGTGCACCTGGGCGTCGTCGGCTTCGCGACGCAGGTCGATCTCGTCCTTGCCGGTGATATTCTGGGGGTGCCCTTTCGGATGCGAACTGGCATCGCCGATCAGGATCATGAAACGCAGTGCTCCCTCACGCCAGTCCGAACGCAAGGCCTTGTCGACACCGGCAAACACTTCCTCGGCGTAGTCCAGGCTCCCGATATTGGTCGCCCGCACTTCGTTTTCGAGCAAATCGGCCACCGCTGCGCTATCGACCAGTGTCGGGGTCCAGTTGCGCGTGTCGTACTCGAGTTGAGGAATCACCTCGATCGAATCCCGGAAGGTCACGAGGCCAAAGCGGACCCGTTCACCGGTCTCGGCGGTAAAGCGCCGCGTCATCCGGGTCACCGCCTCGCGCGTCATGTCGATGAACGGCTGCATGCTGCGTGTGGTGTCGATCACGAACACGATATCGACCTGCAGGTCCTCGCGCTGCTGCGCAACACCGCCGTTGACGCGGGCCATCTGGGCCTGCTCGCGATAGCCGGCCTGGTCCAGCGTGTCGGCACCGCGGGCACCGGGTACCGCCGCCGCGATCTGCAGCAGGCGGGCATCGTCACCGTCGATCCGCGTCTGCTCCCATTGCAGGATCGGCAGTACATAGAACTGTCGGGTGATGTCGACGAAGCGCTGTGGCTCCATGCTGACGACCGCCTCGGGAACCTCGCCCGCCTCGATCTCGCGGTACATCGTGCGCGCCCGGCCGGACATGTCGAAATCGTCGACCAGCGACGCAAGATCGCGGTAATCGCGGAACATCAGCACCGGGTTGCGGCCCTCGATCAGACCGCCCGGATGGGTATAGGAAACCAGCAGTGCCTGCCGCCACTCGAGCACGTCACGCGCCAGCATCCACCCGTCGGCTTCGTTACGCGTACGGCCGACCTGATACCAACCCTGCGGATCGGCTGGGTTGCTCAGATCCAGATCCTGCCGGTCGAAGACGAACAGGGGGTGGAACGACGGCACGTTCGCGATCACGATGCCGCCGGGATCCGCGCTCGCTTCGCCATAAACGTGCGAAAACGGCCTTGGCAACACCCGAAGTGGCACCTGCGTCGACTGTTCCACGCAGGGTTCCCCGTCGACGCAGACGATGCCGTCGTCCCGGGTTACGATTTCGTGGCCGTGCGCTCCCTCGAGAGCAGACAGCCCGGCGGGCTCGGTCCCATGTCCGAACGTACCCTCCAACTGGTCAAGCAGCGATTGCGCGGCAGCCGTCACCGGCAGGCCCGCAAACATGACCATCAGTACGAAACGCGCAAGGCCTTTGCACTTCATTGACGCTTCTCCCGTTTGTGAGACTGGGTCTGCGTGGTTGCCGTAGCCATCACCGAGGCAACGACCAGCGGCGTCCGCACCCACTGGGCTGCTTCACCGGATCGTATTGCCAGGTTTCTGTACGGACTCGCGAGTGCACCCCGCATTACCACACTCCTTGGAGGAGAATAGTTCATTTCCTGCCGGCTGGAGAAGCGGGGCGTCCCAGGATTCGCAATAATGCGATCGATGACTCACCTCGCAGGGTGGCGTAAGGCGAAGCCGAAGCGCACCGACACGGTGCTGACCCCGATCCCGGGCTCCCGAGCCTCCGATGGCGCGATTCGCTGCGCTCATTGGCACCCTACGCCTGCATCACCCCTGTGTTCCTAGCCGCGGGCGGCCAGCTTGGCCCAGGTGTCGCGCAGGGTAATGGTTCGATTGAAGACCGGACGTCCAGGCGCGGAATCCACATTGTCGACACAGAAATAGCCCTCGCGCTCGAACTGGAAACGGCTGCCCACCGGCGCCTCGGCCAGTGAGGGCTCCAACACCGCCTGCACAGTCACCAGCGATTCCGGGTTCAGGTCCGCGCGCCAGTCACGGTCTTTCGCCGCGCCCGGGTTCGGGATGTTGAACAAGCGGTCATAAAGTCGCACTTCGGCAGGAACCCCGTGACTCGCCGAGACCCAGTGAATGACCCCCTTCACCTTGCGCCCTTCCGGGTTCGCTCCCAGAGTGGCCGAGTCGTGGCTGCAGCGGAGCTCGACAATGTCACCGGTCTCGTTTCTGACGACCCGATCGCAGCGGATCACATAGGCGTTGCGCAGGCGCACTTCGCCGCCGAGTACAAGCCGTTTGAACTTGCTGTTGGGCGGGACTTCCATGAAGTCGCCGCGGTCGATATACAGCTCGCGGGTGAACGGGATGCCGCGGCTGCCCATCCCCTCATCCTTGGGATGGTTGGCCGCCGTAACCGACTCGACCCGACCCTCGGGGTAGTCATCGATCACGACCCTGAGTGGATCGAGAACCGCCATTGCGCGCGGCGCGCTGGCATCCAGCTCTTCGCGGACCGAGTTCTCCAGCAATGCCATCTCGACCATGCCGTCGGACTTCGTGACACCAATGCGTTCGCAGAAATCACGCACCGCTGCGGGCGGAAAACCGCGGCGCCGGATACCGGCAATGGTCGGCATGCGCGGGTCGTCCCAGCCCTGCACATGACCCTCGGCAACGAGCTCGGTCAGCTTGCGCTTGCTGAGCACGGTGTATTCGAGATTGAGCCGGCCAAACTCGTACTGCCGTGGCTGGGCCGGAACATCGAGGTTATCCAGAAACCAGTTGTAGAGCGGCCGGTGATCCTCGAATTCCAGCGTGCACAACGAATGCGTGATCCCTTCCAGCGCATCCGAGATGGTGTGCGTGTAGTCGTACATCGGGTAGATCGGCCAGGCTTCGCCGGTTTGGTGATGCACGGCTCCCCGGCGGATCCGGTACAGCGTCGGATCTCGCAGGTTGATGTTCGGCGATGCCATGTCGATCTTCGCCCGCAACACGCGCTCGCCGTTCCCGAACTCGCCAGCGCGCATGCGCCGGAAAAGATCCAGGTTCTCCTCCACGGAACGTTCACGGTAGGGGCTGTCGCGGCCTGCCTCGGTGAGCGTGCCGCGGTATTCACGCATCTGCTCGGCGTCGAGATCGCAGACGTACGCCTTGCCCGCACGGATCAGGTCCTCGGCGAAACCGTAAAGCCGGTCGAAATAGTCCGAGGCAAAGAACAGGTCGGTCCAGTCGAAACCCAGCCAGCGCACATCCTGTTTGATCGCCTCGACGAAGTCGACGTTCTCCTTCTCGGGATTGGTGTCATCGAAGCGCAGATTGCAGGTACCCCCGTAGTCCCGCGCGATGCCGAAGTTCAGGCAGATCGATTTGGCGTGACCAAGGTGCAGATAACCGTTGGGTTCGGGAGGAAAGCGCGTGGCAACGCGACCATCGTTCCTGCCGTTCCTGAGATCCTCGTCGATGACCTGCCGAATGAAGTTGCTGGCCGCAGCCGCTTCCTTGTTACTCATGCGATGAAGTCTTTTTGTCCCGCCGCCCGCCTGGGCGAAAGCCGGCATTATACGCGTGCGGGTGGCACTCGACATAAGGGAACCTGGTTATCACGGAAGCCCCGCGGGGCGACCTGTGGCGAAGAACCCATTCTCGGCATTGGCCTCCCACCGCGCCGTAATACGCCACCCTAACTTTCATGGTCACGCCCACCACCCCGAACCACGAAAGGTCCAGGCGTAGGGTGCCAATGAGCGCAGCGAATTGCGCCGCTCGAGGCCCGGGGGCCAGCCAGCGGGGTATCGGTGCGGTTCGGCTGCGCCTAATGGCACCCTACGCGGGTTCTTTCACGCTAATCAACGTAGCGGCCGCCAAGCTTCAGGAGCAGGGCCCAGCGGGGGTCGCGCAGCATTGCCTCGCGCTCGGGAACCCGCGATCGTCGAACCGG
>SLHN01000133.1 GCA_007136145.1 Thioalkalivibrio sp. | reverse complement strand
CTGAACGCGACCGGGTTGCACGTGGTGAAACAACTGGAGCAGGGTTCCCGGACCCCAGCGCAGCTGGCCGACTCGCTTGCGGCCGAGTTTGCCGTCGAGCCTGCCGAAGCGGGCGCCGATGTGGCCGCCTTTCTCGCCGAACTCGCCGCCGAGCGGATTCTTGTTCCGCAGGCGAAGGCCGGATGATGGAGCGTGTGGTCACCTACCGTGGCGACGTGGTGCGCAACGTGCGCGCGCAGCGTGTCCTCCACGATGTCACCCTCGAGCTCACCTACCGCTGCAACCTCGACTGTTTCTTCTGCTACAACGACCGCGAGAAGGAGGGTACGCCGCTTTCCCTCGACCAGTACCGCACACTGCTCGAAGACCTGGCCCGTATGCAGACGCTGTTTCTGATGCTCACCGGCGGCGAGCCGATGATTCATCCGCATTTCTTCGAGATCGGACGCATGACGAAGGAGCTTGGCTTCGTCGTGCGGGTGCGGACCAACGGCCACACGCTCTATCCGCGCAACGTCGAGCGGCTGCTGGAGGAAGTGGACCCGTACATGGCTGAGGTCAGCCTGCATGGGGCGACAGCGGAAGTGCACGATCGTCAGACACGGGTTCCCGGCAGCTTCGAGCGCCTGGTACGCAACCTCCGCAGTGCCCGTTCGGCGGGTCTGCGTTGCAGCATGGTGACGACCCCGACGGCGTGGAACGAGCACCAGATCGAGGAGATGTTCGCGCTCAGTGACGATCTGGGTATTCCGCTGCGCTTCCAGGGGCCGGTCGCGCCGCGCGACAACGGCGATACCGACCCGCTGGTGATTCAGCCTCTTCGCGAAACCTGGGACCGGATCGGCACGCTGGTGAGCGAACGCCGCGCCCGTAATCTCTCCGGCCCCGGACAGCGATCGGTGCCCGAAATCAGCGTGGAGCGGGAGGCGGAGACGCCTGCCGCTTGCAGCGTCGGGGTGGCGGGCGTTGACATCGATCCCTACGGCAACGTGCAGGCCTGCATGCACTTGCAGGAAAGCGCTGGCAGCCTGCACGAGCAGTCGATCGAAGAGATCTGGAACCACTCGCCGCTGTTCACGCGCGCGCGACAGCGTGCGGTTGACGCCGCCGCCCGCCTCCAGGCGGAGACACAGCTTACGGGCGAAAAGCCCCGGCAACTCAACGCACCGCTGTTCTGCCTGGCCGTGGAGGAGAACTGCGGCAAGGGTTGCGGGAGCTGCTCGCGACCGTGAGCGTGAGCCGGGTTGCGCTCGAGGATCGCGGCTGCGCGGGCTCCGAGAGGCGCCTGCAGGGAGTCATTCACGCCGAAACCGTGTCGTCGCCCTCACTGGTCTGCGGGGGCGCTGGCTCCTCCATTCCGGGCCCTGGAGTGGAGAAGCCGGGATTTCCCGATCACCGAAACAGCCGATCGACCCCGAAGGTCATGCCTGCGGGGCTGCGGCAGGTAGTCTACGGCTCCAACGGATGCCTTGCGGCCATCCTTGCCGAGGACCAGAACCTGGTGCTGCACGTGAACGGTGGCTGCATGGAACCGCTGCTGCGCCACCGTGAACGGGTGCGCGTTGCGCGCGTGGCGTGGCCTCTGCCGGGCGACGTCGTCGCTATCCTGCGCAGCGACGGCACGGCGCTGATGCACCGCTTCCTCGGCTACGTCTGGTGGAAAGGCCGATGGAAGCTGATGACCATGGCCGATTCCGCCGCACGCCCCGATGCGCTAGCCAGCCGTACCCAGCTGCTCGGCAGGATCGTCGCCCGGGAAGGCGATCGGCACAGGGTTTCCCCGCGCCTGCGGGTCAGGGCATTCGGTGCCTGGATCCACTGGACCCTGCGGTTCGCACTGCGGCGCCTCGGCTGCTGCCGGTAGAGCGGTGTTGGCCCGGGGCGGCCGGCGCCGTGCCGGATTCGCTGGTCGTGAACGCCGATGATCCCGTAGGGTGCCGTGAGGCGCAGCCGAACCGCACCGATATCGCGCCGGACCTGAACTGCTGCAGGCTCCCGGGCTTCGACCGGTGCAATTCGCTGCGCTCATTGGCACCCTACGGGTGGCTTGGTGCTCTCTGCGCTTGGCTAACCGGGGCGGTCCGCTGCCATACGCAGGCGGTAGGGGCCGTATTCGCGGGTCGTACCCCAGGCCTCGATCTCGATTAACCGGTACTCGTAGGTCTTGCCTGGTCGCGCGCTGGGGTCGGCGAGCATGTACTCGGCGCCCATCGGTGCTGCCACCACACCTAGGCATTGGGGTCAGACCTTGCCTTTTGCCTTTTCGGGTCGGCAGGTCAGGCATCCGGTCGGATCCCGGTTTATGCGGGCGCCGGGTTGGTTGGCAGAGATCGGGCGCGGCGCTTCGGCGGCGTGTTGACAAGGTCCTTCCGGGTGCCGAGACTTACAGTGCAACGCAGGATGCGTGCGCGCTCCTCTTCTGCCAAAGGATGGCCCGATGTCCCACGAAACCCCTGACGATTTTGATTCCCCCTGGAAGGAAGCCCTGGAACAGGCGCTTCCGGATTTCCTGGCGCTGTTCTTTCCCGAGGCGTGCGCCGGGATCGACTGGAGCCGCGGCTACCGGTTCCGCGACACGGAGCTGCAGCAGGTGGTGCGCGATGCCGAGCTTGGGCGGCGCTACTCCGACAAGCTCGCGGAAGTGCACACGCTGGATGGTGCAGAGACCTGGGTGCTGGTGCACATCGAGATCCAGGGCCAGCCCGATCCCGGGTTTGCCGAGCGCATGTACGTGTACCACTACCGGCTGTTCGACCGTTATCGGCGGGACGTGGTCAGCCTGGCCGTATTGACCGATGCGCAGGGTGGGTTTCGCCCCGCTGGCTACACGCGCGCACGCTGGGGCTGTTCGCTGCGGTTCCGGTTTCCGATGGTGAAGCTGCTCGACTGGCGCGCGCGCACCGGCGCGCTGGAGGCGGACCGCAATCCTTTCGCGTT
>SLHN01000012.1 GCA_007136145.1 Thioalkalivibrio sp. | reverse complement strand
TGGGATGGAGGGCGCCGCATCGAAATCCTCCCCGATCGCCCGCAACCCTACCAGATGCTTGCGCGAACGGGGAAGGGAGGCACGAAACCGAAAACCACCCCGGAGGGGGGGGCCTGAACCAGCCGGCGCCGGAAACGAAGTGCCAGATGCCGAACGCGGTGAGGAGTTGTTTAGCCCGACCGTGAATCAGGGTTCATCCGGGCCATCCTAGCCGCCGCTCGACGACGACTCCCGAACGAATCCACGAAATCTTCTGACCCTACCGGCCGGACACGGGACTCATGCCACCGGCTTCCCGACCACCAAACCGGCCTGGCTGGATCGGATTTCCGCCATCGGATAGACTTCTACCTGCAGATTCGACCTGTTACTCCGTCACGCAACTCGAGCGTTTTCCCCGCCGCTCGACTGCGAGACGCTTGACGCCGTTGAGGGTTGGCTGCCCAGGATTTTGATCGCTAGCTTTTTGGTGTACGTTGAGCATTCGACTCTCCGCAGTTACAATTTGGCACACTTCGCTGTCGCTGTTGGCGGCGCGGATCGATCTGGTCCGCGCGGGGCGGCGAAGTTGTGCATCGAGTTGTTGGGCCGGGCCAATACCCAGGACGGGCGTTGCAGAACTGCGTTCGGTAGGGTGACCGAAACGATGTCCCACAACCGGTCGGAAGTGGGGCGTGGCTCATGGTGGTTTGGACATCACCGTTTTCGGGACGCCCCGCGCCGCTTCGGCAGTTGCCTAGTGAACCGTGGGCACCCCTACCACGATTCGAGCTGGGTAGGCGCCGAGCGGGCGGTGTGGGCTGAGAGAATCGCCGAGGCGGGGCAGGAGCGGCCACTTTGCAATCGCTTCAGTCGCATTAGCTAGTCCTGCCCGTGAAGCGTAATACCCCCACACTTCAGAATGTGTTAAGACGCGTGTTGCAGATGGCTTCCCCGCTGTCGTTGCTGAATTCATAATGCCTTAAATTGCGCAGTCTGCTTCCGCAGCAGCAACCCGTTTCTAAAGTTTGGCACCCCAGATTCCTTCGATGACGAACCGCGTTTTCAGTTCCAGAACAAGCGTACTCCTGACAAGCGTTTTCGGCCCTTACGCGCGGGACGACGCGTACGGCAGCCGGCTGATAAACCCGATGGAGCTGTACCACAATCAGGTCACGCGGGTTCAGGGCCCCTTTTCCCTTCGGATGTTTCATCGTTCCTGGGGATTGATGCTCATCCAGGCGAACATCACTGCGCCTTGCACCCTGCTTGACTTCCCAACACTCGACCGGTTTGTTGAGGAGCTTCGCAGCCGCCGCTACGAGGTTGTGGGGATCGGAAGCATCACCACCAATTTGCTGAAGGTCAAGCGGATGTGCGAACTGGTCCGCGAACATCAGCCCGACGCGGTGATTGTCGTTGGGGGACACATTGCGAATATCCCCGACCTTGACAAGCGCATCGATGCCGACTGGATCGTCCGCGGCGAGGGAGTGCGGTGGTTTCGGCAATTCCTCGGCGAGGACCCGGACCAGCCCATTCGGCATCCGTTGATCCCTACACGAATTGGCACTCGCACAATGGGAATCTCGGCCAAGGAAAAGCCCGGGGAAGTGGCCGCCACGCTGATTCCATCGGTCGGTTGTCCCGTAGGATGCAATTTCTGCGCAACCTCGGCCATGTTTGGAGGCAAGGGGAATGGGATCGATTTCTACCACACGGGCGACGAGCTGTTCGACATCATGTGTCAGATCGAGCAGACTCTGGCCACGTGCTCCTTCTTTGTGATGGACGAGAACTTTCTCTTTCATCGCCAGCGCGCGCTCCGATTGCTGAAGCTGATGGAACGGTACGACAAATCGTGGATTCTGTACGTCTTCAGCTCGGCCAGCGTCCTCCAGTCGTACACGCTTGACCAGCTTGTCGCCTTGGGCATTTCCTGGGTCTGGATGGGGTTGGAGGGAAAGGATAGCCGATACGCGAAACTTGACAGGATCGACACGGTCGACCTGGTTCGCCGCCTTCAATCGCATGGAATTCGCGTCCTCGGGTCGACGATCATCGGACTCGAGGAACACACCCCGGAGAAAATCGATGAGGTAATCGACTACGCCGTGCGGCACAACACCGACTTCCATCAGTTCATGTTGTACATGCCGCTGCCGGGAACGCCGCTTCACGCGGAGGTCTCTGCGCAAGGCCGGATGCTTGAGGAAACGGAGTGCCCCCCGGCCGATACCCATGGGCAATTCCGATTCAACTACCGGCACGCTCACATCCCACCTGGCATGGAATCCGAGTTGATTGTCCGGGCATTCCAGCGGGATTTCGCGGTCAACGGGCCGAGCACGGTGCGGGTGTTCCGCACCACTCTGGCCGGCTGGAATCGGTACAAAAGCCATCCGGACCAACGGATTCGGAGGCGATTCGTCTCTGAAGTCCAAGGTATGGCAACGACCTATTCCGCCGTCGTAGCGGCCGTCAGGCAATACTATCGAAGGGACCCGGTTCTGTTCGCTGAGACATCCAGGCTACTGGCGGAGATGCACCGCGAGTTCGGTTGGGCCTCGCGGCTGTCTGCAGCGATTGGCGGCCCGTACGTTTTGTGGAGGATACGCCAGGAGGAGCGGCGGCTGGCACAGGGCTGGACTTATGAGCCGCCAACGTTCTACGATGTCAATGACGCCGTGAAGGCGGAGGACTGCCCGGCGGCTTCGCGATGCCGGTACGTAACACCGCAGATCATTCGTACACAATACGAAGCCGGAGTCGGTGTCGTCTAGGCAGGCGCGGCAGAAGCTGCGCGCGAGGAGAATCATGATTATGTTGGCTTATCCTGTAATACAGGCACTGATCGGAGTGGTGGCCGCGTCGATCGTGATGGCCATCCTCTGGGTCGTACAGCGAAAAACGGGGAACGCCGGGATTGTCGACGTGGGCTGGGCTGCCTCGGTGGGCA
>SLHN01000125.1 GCA_007136145.1 Thioalkalivibrio sp. | reverse complement strand
GAGACCGACCTGTCTCACGACGGTCTGAACCCAGCTCGCGTGACACTTTAATGGACGAACAGTCCAACCCTTGGGACCTTGTCCAGCCCCAGGATGTGCCGAGCCGACATCGAGGTGGCGAGCGAGGCCGTCGATGTGAACTCTTGGGCCTCACCACCCTGTTATCCCCGGGGTAGCTTTTATCCGTTAAGCCACGGCCCTTCCACTCGGTACCGTGGGATCACTAAGTCCGACTTTCGTCTCTGCTCGGCCTGTGTGCCTCACAGTCAAGCTCCCTTCTGCCTTTGCACTCTACAGTGGGTTTCCATTCCACCTGAGGGAACCTTTGAGCGCCTCCGTTACTCTTTAGGAGGCGACCACCCCAGTCAAACTGCCCACCTGACACGGTCCCCTGCCCGGCTTACGGCGCAGAGTTAGAGCCAAGATTTAGCCAGGGTGGTATTTCACCAGCGGCTCCACCCAGTCTGGCGACCAGGCTTCCCTGCCTCCCACCTATCCTACACAAACTAAATCCTAACCCAGTGCCAAGCTACAGTAAAGCTCCACGGGGTCTTTTTGTCCTGCTGCGGGTACACGGCATCTTTACCGCGTCTTCAATTTCGCCGGGTCCTTCGTCGAGACAGTGCTCTAGTCGTTACACCTTTCGTGCGGGTCGGAACTTACCCGACAAGGAATTTCGCTACCTTAGGACCGTTATAGTTACGGCCGCCGTTCACCGGGGCTTCGGTTCACAGCTTCGGCTCACGCCTAACCGCTCCCCTTAACCTTCCGGCACTGGGCAGGTGTCAGCCCCTATACTTCCTCTTTCGAGTTTGCAGAGACCTGTGGTTTTGGTAACCAGTCGCTAGAGCCTCTTCACTGCGACCTCCCAGAGCTCCGAATGTCTATCCTTCACTCTGTAAGGCACCCCTTCTCCCGAAGTTACGAGGTTATTTTGCCTAGTTCCTTGACGAAGGTTCTCCCGTTCGCCTTGGTATTCTCTACCGGCCCACCTGTGTCGGTTTGCGGTACGGGCACCTATAGCTTTACACTTAGAGGCTTTTCTTGGCAGCCAGCCCCAGTCACTTCCGCTCTCTCGCGTCCCCTTCGCGCCTCGACCTCCAGTTAGGGTTTTCCCACTAACTTTCCCCGGCCTACACGCTTGGCCCGGCCCTTCCATCCGCCAGGTTGACCTTCCTCGCTGCGTCCCCCCTTCGCTATCTATAGGTGGTTCCGGAATATTAACCGGATGTCCATCGCCTACGCCTTCCGGCCTCGGCTTAGGCCCGACTAACCCGACGCGGACTGACCTCCCGTCGGAATCCTTGGGCTCTCGGCGAATACGGTTCTCACGTATTTCTCGCTACTCATGCCAGCATTCTCACTTCTGTATTCTCCACCGCTCCTTACAGTACGGCTTCTATGTCTACAGAACGCTCCCCTACCAACGTCGCTCCCGCGACGCCCCGTGGCTTCGGTGGTAAGCTTTAGCCCCGTTATATTTTCCGCGCAGCAGCGTTTGACCAGTGAGCTGTTACGCACTCTTTAAAGGATGGCTGCTTCTAAGCCAACCTCCTGGCTGTCTCTACACTCCCACATCGTTTCCCACTTAGCTTACACTTCGGGACCTTAGCCGACGGTCTGGGCTCTTTCCCTCTCGACTACGGATCTCATCATTCGTAGTCCGACTCCCGCGCTCTTCAGTGCTGGCATTCGGAGTTTGGTTGGGTTTGGTAGGTTTGCACCCCCTAGCCCATCCAGTGCTCTACCTCCAACACTCACCACGCGAGGCTAGCCCTAAAGCTATTTCGGGGAGAACAAGCTATCTCCAGGTTCGTTTGGCATATCACCCCTACCCACAGTTCATCCCACCCCTTTGCAACGGAGAAAGGTTCGGCCCTCCACGAGGGGTTAACCTCGCTTCAGCCTGACCATGGGTAGCTCACCTGGTTTCGTGTCTACTCCTTGCGACGCGCTTCCTCGCGAAAGCTCCCGCCCTATTCAGACTCGGTTTCCCTACGGCTCCGGCTGTACCTGCCTTAACCTCGCCACAAAAAGTAACTCGCTGGCTCATTCTCCAAAAGGCACGCCGTCAGGCTGGCTCTCTCGAGCATAGCCCTCCGACCGCTTGTAGGCGCTCGGTTTCAGGTTCTTTTCACTCCCCTTGCCGGGGTTCTTTTCACCTTTCCCTCACGGTACTTGTTCGCTATCGGTCATCAAGAGTATTTAGCCTTGGGCCGTGGTCGACCCAGCTTCCCACAGGGTTCCTCGTGTCCCGTGGTACTCAGGCTCTCCATCTGGAGTCCCCTCCCTTTCGCGTACAGGGCTCTCACCTCCTCCGGCAGACCTTTCCAGTGTCTTTCCGCTAGGTCGAGGTTTTCTTACTCCATTGAAACGCTGCGGCGTCTCGCGATGGCGCCTACTACCCCCACATTGCATCGACCGCAGTCTGTCCCACAATCTGGGTTTGGGCTCCTCCCCTTTCGCTCGCCACTACTCAGGGAATATTCTCTTCTCCTGCGGGTACTAAGATGTTTCAGTTCCCCGCGTTCCCCGCGTTGGCTTATGTGTTCCCCCAACGCTGCTGGACCTTCTGCCCAGCGGGTTTCCCCATTCGGGTACCCCCGACTCTCCCGTCTGCACACGACTCGTCGAGGCTTTTCGCAGTGTACCGCGCCCTTCTTCGGCTCTTGATGCCTAGGCATCCCCCAAGCGCCCTTATTATCTTCTCCCGTGATACGGAGACTTCGACGCTCTTCTCTCTTCTTCTACTTCTTCTCGTGCCTGTGTATCCTTCCTATTCTCCTGTTAATGTGCGACAAGGCTAAAATCATTCAACTCACGACCTTAACCTCTGAAGAGTGACAAGAAAGAGCAGGTGGACGACGGTGCAGTGAGTTGCGACACTCACCGCTCCCCTTTGAAAGGAGGTGATCCAGCCGCACCTTCCGGTACCGCTACCTT
>SLHN01000199.1 GCA_007136145.1 Thioalkalivibrio sp. | reverse complement strand
CCGGTGATCGTCGACCTCGGGGCACAGAACGAGTTGCTGATCCCGCTGATCGCGGCGCACCTGTTCGTGTTCTATTTCGGCATCATGGCCGACGTCACGCCGCCGGTGGGGCTAGCCTCCTTCGCCGCCGCCGCCGTCGCCCGCGCGGACCCGATCCACACCGGCATCCAGGCCTTCTGGTACAGCCTGCGCACCGTTACCCTACCCTTCGTGTTCGTGTTCAACACCCAGTTACTGCTGATCGGCGTCGACAGCCTGTGGCAGCTCGGCCTGACTTTCTTCGGATCGCTCGCCGGTATTCTGGTCTTCGCCGCCGCCACGCAGCATTTCCTGCTTGTACGCAACCGGATGTGGGAAACCGCGTTGCTGCTGCTGGTTGCGCTGACGTTGCTGGTGCCGGGCTTCTGGATGGACCGCATCCATCCACCCCTGACGGCGCAGCCCGCGACCGACATCGAGACCATCGCCGAGTCGGCGCCAGCGCAGGGACATTTGCGGCTCGATGTCACGGGTTTGGACCTCGACGGCGAGGAAGTCACGCGCAGGGTCATGCTGCCGCTGGGCGGCCCCGCGCCCGGACGCGAGCGACTCACCGACGCCGGTCTCGGCCTGATGATCTTTGGCGATCAGGTCAGCATCAGCTTCGTGCGTTTCGGCAGCCCTGCCGAGCGTGTCGGGATCGAAAGCGGCGCCCGGGTCACGCAGGTGCTGGTACCAGCCGAGCGCCCGGCACCGGAATGGTTCTTCGTACCCGCGCTGCTGCTGCTGGCAGCCATAGCCCGGAACCAACAGCGCCGGAAAACCGAGTAAATTTCGCATCCCCCGGGCGCATACCGCCACGGAAAAAGGCGTAGGGTGTCAATGAGCGCAGCGAATTGCACCGCTCGAGGCCCGGGGGCCGGACAGCGTGGTAACGGTGCGGTTCGGCTTCTCCTCACGGCACCCTACGCGGATTCCTTCGCGCTAACCCGACCCCTCGAGCCAGTGGCGAGCCACCGCGACTCGCAGGCACATCCGCTCGCCAGAAAACCAATCGCGTACAGAACACATTTGATCACCCCAGCGACTGTCGTGCCGTCGTCGAGCGCCGATTCAATCCTCCATGCGGAAACCGATCTTGACCGTTACCTGCCAATGCGCGATCGCGCCTTCCTCGATGTGGCCGCGGGTTTCGACGACCTGAAACCAATCCATATGCCGGATGGTCCTTGCTGCCCGCGCAATGGCGACACGGACGGCGTCGTCGGTGCCAGTGGTCGAGGAACCGGTGAGTTCGATGGTCTTGTACACATGGTCGGACATGTTGTTCTCCTTGACGGTTGGGTCGGATTGCCGGTGCTCGCGGGCCATACGAGAAGATGGACACTGGCGGACAACTAAGCGCAAGGTCGCTGAAGGCGGGAAAACCCACTGCAAATCTGCCCCTTGCATGGCCGAACGATCGGGTAAAACACTTTCCTTATGGCCCACCGGCTGTCTGGCCCTTGAGAGTGTAGTCCGTCAGAATCCCAGTCGCTGAACGGTCAAGCGGGGGCCGCTGGCCACCACTGGACGCATTTTCATTGAGAAACTGACGAGGACACCAGAATGTACGGATTCAACGTGACGCTGAAAACCACCACCGCAGAGGCAATCGATCGCGTGAAGGATGCGCTGGCCACCGAGGGGTTCGGTGTTCTTAGCGAAATCGATGACGCGGGCACATTGAAAAAGAAGCTCGATCTCGACCGCCGCCCTTACCACATTCTCGGTGCCTGCAACCCGAAACTGGCTAGCCAGGCGCTGGAACGCGATCCGGACATCGGGCTTCTGTTGCCCTGCAATGTCGTCGTTCGCGAGGAGGAAAACGGCGAGATCACTGTTGGCTTCATGGATCCGGTCGCCGTTCTCGGGCTTGTGGACAAGGAGGGTGTCGAGGAACTGGCCCAGGATGTCCGCAGCCGGATGGAGCGCGTTCGGGACCTGCTGATCGCCGTGTGAGTCGCTCCGTTTGCGCGCGGATGGAGGTTAGGCCGCTGAGGGCCGGCGATACCTTCACGCCGCCTTCGAAACCTGCGTGATCATGAGGGGGCGCTTTCTTGGGATTGACACTGGTTTCTTTTATGATCCCGGGCAATCAGGGTGTCGGCGGCACACGGAGTGGGTCCAGTCGGCCCTGCTTTGCGCTGGAGTCGACTTATCCGGCTGGTTCCCGGGGGACCGCGACGAGGTTTGCCGCGGGACAGAGATCGGCTTGTACCCGTCTCATGCCCGCGTTGCTGGCAATCAGAAAAACAATCGAGGAGATCAAGATGGCCGAACTGTTCAGTGAAGAGTGGATGCAGAGTTTCAAGGACCAATGGAATGGCGAACCGGAACTTTCCGATGCCCTCGCGAAAATCAATTTCAATAGCGTGATAGGGTATGGTTTCCCGGGCGAGGAAGCCCCGCGTGGAGTTCTGACCGTCGAGAATGGCAAGGCGACGGCCGCCGGCGCCTACAGCGGGCAGACCATGAATTGGGATCTGCGGGCCAGCGCTGACCAGTGGACCAAGTGGATGTCCAAACCGCCGGGAATGATGGGGCTTGGCGCGGCATTCACTACAGGGAAGATCAAGTTCGTCGTCGGCGACTACAAGGGAATGTTGAAGGATCCCCGCATGGCTGGACCGTTCATCAAGAGCTTCACGGTGATGGGCCGCGCCTGAGTCCAACTGGCGCCCCTCCCCTCCTCCGCGCGCCGCTCGGCGGCGCGCGGAATCTTTCCACTTTTTTCCGAAAAGGTATCTCTCATGTCCTTCCGTTCGTTTTTTCCTCCGGTCCGCACACTGATGGGCCCAGGCCCCTCCGACGTCAATCCCCGGGTTCTCGCGGCCATGAGCCGTCCGATCGTCGGACATATGGATCCGGTCTTCATCGCCATGATGGAGGACATGAAGGGTTTGCTGCAGTACGCGTTCCAGACCAGGAATTCGCT
>SLHN01000039.1 GCA_007136145.1 Thioalkalivibrio sp. | reverse complement strand
GTCATGGTGCAGCGTCTGTGCGGTATTTGTCCGGTCAGCCACCATCTGGCGGCATCCAAGGCGCTGGATCATGTGGTGGGAGCTACCCAGATCACCCCAACGGCGGAACTGCGCCGAGGTCATTCGCGAGTTGCTGGATGATGCGGAGTTACTCAGCGGCAAAATCGTCGCTACAGGATCGCATGCTCGCGAAGGCGTGGGGGTTATCGAAGCCCCTCGCGGTACGCTGATCCACTGATATTGATCCGGTTTACCCGCTATCCTTGGCGTTATTTGCCGTTGTTGGATCAGTCAATATATGCTAATTTCTAGTTTTTGAAAGGAAATTGTGTGAATTGTGCGCTGCAGGACGTGCAGTTTAAGCGTTGGTTTGACGTGCTAGACAGAATCTACGCTACGGGTGATAGGCAGGTTCTGTCTAGTACGCCTGACTGATATTCGGTCTAGTACACTGTTAAACGCGATAGATGGATTCGGAGCCTCCGAATGGGCCACGTCAAATAGCGATACCTCGGGGGTGAAAAAATCATGAAAATAGGTTATTACCTGAACGAAAACCTTTGCAGGATAACGAAGTTGATCCAGACAAAGGTTTTTCGTTCAGGACAGGCATGGTTTTCCAGCCTGCCCGCTACTGTGATTTGCCGTATGGCAACGTATCGCGCTTTTCACCCGTAACGGATCTTGGCGCAGCGTTTAACAAGTCGCTGAAGCAGAAATCGGCTCCGCTACGCCAATTCTGCTTAGCTCTATTCGTTAGGTATCATGAGCATTGAATCAACATGGTGAAGAGATAATGGAACAGCTTGCGTTAATTGAACCCTGTGAAGTACGGAAAACACCAAAAGGCCGTGAGATTCCCTTTGAGCCTGTTTCTGAAGGGTTCCAACTGCAATATGAACACCCTAATGGTCGGCTGTACCAAGGCAATTCCATTGACTGGCTTGTGTCCTTGGATGACGCAAGTGTGGACCTTGTTTTTGCAGACCCTCCCTACAACATAAAAAAAGCCGACTGGGATAGTTTCGAGAGCCAAGAAAAATATATTGATTGGTCTATCAAATGGATAACTCACGCATCGCGGGTGCTGAAACCTACAGGATCTTTGTATGTGTGCGGGTTTTCTGAAATCCTCGCCGACCTAAAGCACCCTGCATCTAAATATTTCAAGCATTGCCGTTGGCTAATCTGGCACTACAAAAACAAAGCTAATCTTGGTAACGGCTGGGGCCGCTCACACGAAAGCATAATTCACTTCCGAAAATCAGATTTCACAAAACTAAACATCGATGATGTGCGCACCCCGTACGGTGCGCACACGCTGAAATATCCTTCGCATCCACAAGCCGAGACAAGTGCTTATGGAAAAGGCACAAACAAGCCGCGCGACAATTGGACCCCTCACCCCAAGGGAGCCAAGCCTAAAGATGTGATCGATATTCCAACGACTTGTAACGGCATGGGGGAAAAGACCCCACATCCCACGCAAAAACCAGAAGAACTATTGCGCAAGTTTGTTCTTGCATCGTCAAACGAAGGCGATTTGGTCATTGATCCGTTTTCTGGTTCAGGAACTACGGCTGTTGTTGCAGAGCAACTCAACCGTAGATGGATGGGGTGTGATCTCGACGCTCAATATAACCGCTGGGCAATCGAACGGATTGAGAATGTCCGGCGCATGACAAAGGATGAGTGGATTGCCTTCGACCGAAAAACCGCAGAAAGAAGAGAGTCCATTCGATGAGTCTTGCTGATTTGGTGGCTCACGCCACCGACAAAGAACGCTTTCACACTTTAGAACAGTACATTGCGTTTTGCTCTCGATACTTGGAGTTTGTCGAGATAGGATTGCAGGCACGCATCGTTTCTCAGAATGAAGTTCACTACCAGTTTTTCCAGTATCGGCAAGACGGAAGCTTCAATATATCCAGGCCATTGAACTCGTTGCTTATGTACGATGCTGCGATGTTTGCAACTGAAGCGGCTCAATTCACACAAACGCTTGAGCAGCTCAAAGATGGCGAACAACCATCGGATGATCTACGTCAAAACATCGTCCGCACAATTTATACGATTCAGCAATCTATAGGCGCGGCACTTGATGCCCTTCCTGCGGGGATGTCAAATCAAGCTCGCAAGGTTAATGGCGATTTATTTGAGCGTTTCATTCGCTTATTAATAGTCTCGTTGAAAGTTGACTGCGTATCTGGAACGATGCAGGTGCCTGTTAAGGATTCTAATGGCGCAGAGCTTTTCAAATCCAGTTACCAGCATGACTTGTTAATCAGCGAAGATGCTGAGCTAAAAATCATAGGGTCAGTTAAGACTTCGAGCAAAGATCGGATCGACAAAATATTTATGGATAAATTTCTTTACAACAGGCTTACCGATACTGCGCTGCCGCATATAGCTATCTTTCTTAATGACGTACAGCGCAAGAAAACACGGCGCGAAAACGAATATGGCGTTAGCGCTACATTCTTGCCCGGCCACTTCAAGGCATATACCGTTAAGCTTAATCCGCTTGATGGTGTGTACTACTGTGACATTCGTCCGAATATGGTCAGCGATGAACTTCTGTCGCAACACATAAAAACCATCGACCACTTCTTCTATTCCGATCTATGGGAACTTCTAAATAGGCACGGCCAGAATCTGGAAGAGATTGCGATTGAAAAGAAGGAAAACGGCGATGGCAAAAATGATACCTAATCGGGTAAGGGCGAGTATCTAGCCCGCCCTCTCCACAACACCCTGCATGCGGCTCCGCACAGGGCGTTTCACTCAGTAGTGAAGCTTGATCCATCCATCGCGCAGTGACACCAACCCCGCTTTCTTCAGGTATTCATCCGATAATGCTTGGTTGATCCCCTGTGTTTTGGAGCTGCGCCAAGGGCCTTTACTGGTGATCCCACAGGCAACGGCAGCCTGCACTCGAACCCCCAGCCTGATTAAGT
>SLHN01000163.1 GCA_007136145.1 Thioalkalivibrio sp. | reverse complement strand
TGCGAGAGCCCTATTCGCCAGAAAAGCTGCACAAGTCACTACGCCGGGCTGGCGCCAGCGAGGCGGTGGCGGAGGAAGTGATCGCCGACCTCGAAGTCAGGCTCCGCGACGGGATCAGCACAGGCAAGCTATACCGCATGGCGCGTAGCGCGCTCAAAAAGCGCTCCCAGCGCACGGCGATTACCTACAGCCTGAAGCGTGCCCTGCTGGACCTGGGGCCGAGCGGTTTCCCGTTCGAGCAGTTCTGCGGCCGCCTGTTCGAGACCATGGGCTATACGGTGTCATACAACCGTTTCCTGCAGGGCCGCTGCGTCCAGCACGAGATCGACATTGTCGCCGAGCGCGATGGCCAGCGCCTGTTTGCCGAGTGCAAGTTCCACAATCGTGCGACCTACCGCAACGACGTGAAGCTCGCACTCTACCTGTGTGCCCGCTCGCGCGATCTCCTGGCAACCGACGAAGGACGGCATGATGATTTCTGGGTGTTGAGCAACACCACCTACAGCGAGGATGCGCTGGCCTACGGTGAGTGCGAGGGCCTGATTCTGGCGGGACACAATACCGATCATTACCCGCTGACTCGCGGTCTGATCAACGAGCACGGCCTGCACCCGATCACTTGCCTGAGCAGCCTGAAGGTCGCCCAGAAGCGGCGCTTGCTCGAGGACGATGCGGTGCTCTGCCGGGACTTGATCGACAAGCCGGCTTTGCTGAAACCGCTGCACCTGGACGAAAAAAAGGAGGCGCGGGTGCTGGATGAGTGTCGTGGGATTCTCGATCGCGGCAGGGCCCGGAAGGAGCCGTCGTGAAGCTGACCAGCTTCGGTGGCGCCGCCGGTGTGACCGGTTCGAAGCATCTGCTGGAAGCTGGCGGAAAGCGCGTACTGATCGACTGCGGGATGTTTCAGGGCGAAAAGCCGGGGCGACTGCGCAACTGGGAGCCGCCGCCATTCGATCCCCGTGACATCGATGCAGTGATGCTGACCCACGGGCATCTCGATCACTGTGGATATCTGCCACGACTGGTGAAGGCCGGTTTCCGCGGACCCATCTACGCGACACGTGCCGGGCGCGAGGTCGCGCGGGTGATCATGATGGACTCGGCCCGGCTCCAGGAGGAGGATGCGGAGCAGGCCAACCGTGATGGCTGGTCGAAGCACCACCCGGCACTGCCGCTGTACGACACCGGCGATGTGGAGCGGGCTCTGCATCGGTTCCGTTCGGTCTCGTATGGACAGCCAGTCCGGTTGGGTGAGCTGGAGATCCGTTTCTTCCATGCCGGGCATATTCTGGGTGCCGCCGGGGTTCTGGTGGACGATGGCAAGGAGCGGATCTGGTTTTCCGGGGATATCGGCAGGCTGCACGATATTCTGATGTTTCCGCCGCATCCTCCAGAGGCCGTGGACGCGATGGTGATGGAGTCCACGTACGGCGACCGCCTGCACCCGCGGATTGATCCCGAGGACCCGCTCGCCGAGATCCTGGCCGGAATCATGGAGCGCCGAGGCGTACTGCTGGTTCCGTCGTTCGCGGTGGGGCGTGCCCAGACCCTGATGCTGCTTCTGGATCGATTGCTGCGTCGGCGTCCGGAACTCGAGTTACCCATCTACCTGAGCAGCCCGATGGCCGCCGGGGTTTCCGAGTTGTACCGGAGCTACCCTGATGAGCATCGGTTGTCGCCCGAGGAAATGGAATCGGTCTTCTCCCGCGTGCGTGTCGTCGAGCACGCCCAGCGGGCCCGACGGCTGGATCGCAAGGAAGGACCATTCGTGATCATCGCTGGCAGCGGAATGCTGACCGGAGGGCGCATTCTCGGGCATCTCCTGGCGCACGGCGAGAATCCGGACAACCATGTGCTTCTCACCGGTTATCAGGCGCCGGGAACGCGCGGTCGCGCGTTGCTGGACGGAGAACGCGAACTCAAGATCCAGGGTCGACGATTCCTGCTGCAGGCACAGGTCGATATGCTGGAGGGCCAGAGCGCGCATGCGGATCGCGACGAGCTTCGTCAATGGCTGGCTGCCGCGCCGGCGCCGCCGAGACACGTGTGGCTGGTGCATGGAGAGGGACCGGCCCGTGCCGCACTCGCCGAGGTCCTGCGTGCGGATCGGTCAAGGGTTGACGGCGGCGGTGTCGCTGAGTTGCCGGAAGGCGTCGCTGTCGACCCGGTGTCCGGCCAGGCGATGTAGGCGGCCAGCCTCTGGCCGAGATTGGCCCTACCTCGATCTCCGGATCGGCCAGAGGCCGGCCTCCTGTGGTTACAGTGTGCGCGAGAAACGCCGTTCGCCACTGGTGTCGAGGTAGCGGTCGAAGGTCATGCAGATGTTGCGGATCATCAGCCGGCCGACGGGGAGTACCTGGATCCGGTTTCCGTGGACGGTCAGCAGGCCATCCTCGATGAAGGGCTCCAGGTTTTCCAGTTCAGCGGCGAAGTACTCGCCGAAGTCGACATCGAAGCGTTCACCGACGGCATTTCCATCGAGTTCGAAATGGCAGATCAGATCGGTAATGACCGCCCGGCGCAACTTGTCGTCATCGTTGACAACGAACCCGCGTTCGATCGGCAGACGCCCTTCGGCCAGCATCGCATGGTAGGTGTCCAGATCCTTCACGTTCTGGCTGAAGGCATCACCGACCTGCCCAATGGAAGACACGCCCATGGCGACCAGGTCGCACTCGGCGTGCGTCGCATAGCCCTGGAAATTCCGGTACAGGCTGCCCTCGCGTTGCGCGCGGGCCAGCGGATCGTCGGGCTTCGCGAAGTGGTCCATGCCAATCAGCACGTACCCGGCGCTGGTCAGGTGATGAATCGTCGACTCGAGAATCGATAACTTGGTTGCCGGGGTCGGGAGCTCCTCTGCCTTGATCCGCCGTTGCGGCATGAAACGGGTGGGAAGGTGGGCGTAGTTGAAGACCGAAAGGCGATCGGGGCTGGCCTCGATCACGCGATCCAGCGTGCGTAGGAAGCTGTCGACGGTCTGGAAGGG
>SLHN01000203.1 GCA_007136145.1 Thioalkalivibrio sp. | reverse complement strand
CCACCTGTTCGAGTTGTTCCCCTATGGCTACGTGAAGCAGGCCTGCCGAATCGCGGGCATGCGCCGACCCCGTGCCTGGAGCACCGGCTGAGCGAACCTCCGAGGAGACACGACGAGATGACCATATCCGTGAATGGCGTGGAGATCCCCGACGAGGCGATCCATCGCGAAATGCAGTATCACCCTGCCGGAACCCCTGATGCCGCGCAGTACCAGGCGGCCCGGGCTCTGGTGATCCGCGAGCTGCTGTTGCAGGAGGCCCGGCGCGGCGAGATCAGTCCGGCTCCGGATGCGGCGGACCCGGAAGAAAGCCTGATCCAGGAACTGATGGACCAGGCGATCCAGATCCCGCAGGCGGACGAGCCGGCGTGTCGCCGTTACTACGAGACCCACCAGGAGAACTTTCGCGGCCCGGTGGTGTACCACGTCTCGCATGTGCTGCTACCCGCGGCACCGAATGACCATGAAGCCAGGCGGGCGGCGCTCGCGCAAGCCGAGGCGCTGTTGACGCAGATCGGTACCGATGCCGGGCTGTTCATCGCCATGGCGATGAAGTACTCGGCCTGCCCGTCGCGGGAACAGGGTGGCGACCTTGGCCCGGTCACTCGCGGGCAGACGGTGCCTGAATTCGAGAAGGCCCTGGACCGGCTGGCGATCGGAGAGATCGCGTCGCGTCCGCTGGAAACCCGCTACGGCGTGCACCTGGTTCATCTGCGCGCGCGCGAGGGCGGGGAACCGCTACCGTTCGACGCCGTACGGTCCCAGGTTGCCGAATACATGGAACAGCACGTATTGCGCCGTGCGGTCGCGCAGTACCTGCAACGCCTGGTCGGTGACGCCCGCATCGAGGGCATCGACCTCGAAGGCACCGAGACGCCGCTGGTGCAATAGGTCGCCCGAGGGTCACGATTACCCCGGAAGCGGCCATCCCGGGACACACACACCGATGGAGGGGTAGGGTGCCAATGAGCGCAGCGAATTGCGCCGCCCGAGGCGCGGGAGCCTGGGTAAGCGGGCCGGCGTGGTATCGGTGTGACTCGGCCCCGCCTCATGCCACCCCACGGGACACGCTTTTTCGGTGAACAAGGGCTGGTTTGCGGAACAAGGGCCTCGCCTGTCGATTCGAGAAGTGCGGCCTCGATCAGAATGCCGAACAGTTGACCAGAATCAAGTTTTTCGCTCCTCGGGTGTTGCAAACTCGGGGCGCGCACTACCGGAGTCGTTGCATGGAACTTGTCTCTCCGGCGGGAAGCCTTCCCGCACTGCGAGCAGCAGTTGAGTCGGGCGCGGACAGCGTGTATGTCGGTCTGAAGGATGCTACCAGCGCACGCCATTTCGCGGGCCTGAACTTCACGGCCCGGTCGTTGGCACAGGGTATCGAGTATGCGCAGGGGCGCGGCCGCAGGGTGCTGATGGCCATCAACACCTATCCGCAGCCAAAGGGCTGGAAGCAGTGGACCGCCGCTGTCGATCAGGCGGCCGCGCTGGGGGTGAACGCCGTGATCGTCGCCGATGCCGGGGTTCTTGGCTACGCCGCCGATCGCTACCCGGATCTGCCCCGGCATCTATCGGTACAGGCCTCGGCCACGAGTGCCGAGGCACTGGCATTCTACCGCCAGGAATTCGGTATCCGGCGGGCGGTGGTGCCGCGGGTGTTGTCGCTGGGCCAGGTCGCGGCGCTGGTCGAGGACACCGACGTGGAGATCGAGGTGTTCGGTTTTGGTTCCCTGTGCATCATGGCCGAGGGCCGCTGCCTGCTGTCGTCTTATGCGACCGGTGAATCCCCGAACACGGTCGGCGCCTGCTCGCCGGCCGCGCACGTCCGCTGGGAGGATTTTCCCGACGGCAGCCTGGAGACACGCCTCAACGGGCTACTGATCGATCGTTTCGCGCCGGGCGAACGCGCCGGCTATCCAACCCTGTGCAAGGGCCGGTTCCGGGTCGGCGATCGCCTCGGGCACATTCTGGAAGAACCCACCAGCCTGAATACGCTGGAACTGTTGCCGGCACTGTTCGATGCAGGGGTCGCGGCGCTCAAGCTCGAAGGGCGGCAGCGCAGCCCGGCGTATGTCGGGCAGGTCACCTCGGTCTGGCGCGCGGCGATCGATGCCTGCTTGGCGGATCGGGCGACGTTCCGTCCGGCGGACGCCTGGCAGCGGACGCTGGCCGAACTGTCCGAAGGCAGCCAGACGACCCTTGGAGCTTACCACCGGCCATGGCAATGAATCCCGAAACCAGTACTCCATCGAAGGCCCCGCGGTTGTCGGTAGGGCCGTGCCAATACTTTTGGCAAAAAGACAGTGTCGAGCGCTTCTATGCGGAGATCTCCGGAAGCCCCGTGGACATCGTGTATCTCGGCGAGACCGTGTGCGCGAAAAGGCGCGCGCTGCGACCGGAAGACTGGATCGCCCTGGGCCGGGAGCTGGCCGCGGCTGGCAAGGAAGTCGTGTTATCCACATTCACCGTGATCGAGGCACGTTCGGAAATGGGTGTGGTGCGCCGTTTCTGCGAAAACGGTGAATTCATGGTGGAGGCGAATGATGTCGCCGCCGTGCGGATTCTGCGCGAACTCGGCCTGCCGTTTGCCACCGGGCCGTCGATGAATATTTACAATGGCGCAACGTTGCGCCACTACCACCGCCTCGGGCTGAGGCGCTGGGTGCTGCCAGTGGAGCTCGGTCGTGAAGCGCTGAAAGGCATCCGGGCGGAAGCGAAACTTGCGGATGTCGAGACTGAGGTCTTCGCCTACGGACATCTTCCACTGGCTTGGTCGGCAAGGTGCTTCGCGGCCCGATACCACGATCGGCCGAAGGACCAATGCAACCTGCTCTGCCTCGACTACCCCACAGGCCTCCCGGTGAACACACGCGAGGGGGATCGTTTCCTCAATCTCAACGGCATCCAGGTACAGTCGGGCCTGATCTGTGACTTGCTGCCGGTGTGGCGCGATGTTGTCGACGCGGGAGCCGATATTCTGCGTCTGAGCCCGATGCCACAAGGTACCCTGGAGTCGATTCATGCGCTGCGCCGGGCGATCCTGGGAGATGGGGCCGCGCTGGCTTCACGCTGCGAGCGTCCGGGGCCGATTTGTAACGGCTACTGGTATGCCGAACCGGGGATGGTGCGCGCCAGGCTCGCCAAATGAGCCGGGGGCCAAGGCCATGTGCCTGACTCTCCTCCGATTGCCGCCGCAGCCGTCCGCCCGGTTATTGTTGCGGCCGATCGAGTGGTTGCCGCCGCCAATGCTGGAGGCCTTGGTGGCCCGGGTCGCGCAGCATCTGCTCGCCGAGGCGATCGACGACGGTTCGCTGGATCTTCTGGAAGGACGCATTCTCGCCATCCGGATTACCGATCCCGACCTGAGCATTCGCCTCACGTTGCGGGAGGGGAGGCTTCGCGGTGCCGAAGCCGGGTTGGCGCAGGTGACCATCTCGGCCACGTGCGAGGATCTGCTGCTTCTGGCCGCGGGACATGTAGACCCCGACACACTTTTCTTCCACCGCCGGTTACGACTGAGCGGCGATACAGAACTGGGGCTTGCGGTGAAGAACGTCCTGGACACCATCGATCTTGACGCAATCCCCGCGCTGCCCCGGCGATTCCTGGGCCAGATTGCCGACGGAGCGCAGAGCCGGAGGTCCCCGGCCGGGCGTTAGCGTGAAAGAATCTGCGTAGGGTGCCGTGAGGCGAAGCCGAACCGCACCGACACCACGCTGGCCGGCCCCCAGGGCCTCGAACGGTGCAATTCGCTGCGCCCATTGGCAACCTACGCCTTCCATCACCGGGGTGGCCGCAAGCGATGACCGCTTGCGCTTAACCAGCTTGTCCTGCATCAAGGACAAAGGCGATGCATTTTCGGACCATCGCGACTGGAGGCGCGGCGCTCCCACTCTCCAGCCCTCTTCCGCACGCAGGTGGATGGGATCAGCAGTGCGCCGCGCGCGACTTTCACGCTAGTTGAGAGCTATACCTGATCATGCTTCGGACCCTGTTTGCGATCGCGTTTCGCCCGTTCTTCCTCGCCGCAGGCTGGTTTGCCGCTGCATGGATGCTGATCTGGATCATCTACCTGCTGAAGGGGTTCCCATCGCTGGGAGCCCTTAACCCGATCCTCTGGCACGGGCACGAGATGCTGTTCGGCTTCGCCGGGGCGGTGATCGCGGGTTTCCTGCTGACGGCCTCGCAGAACTGGACCGGCCTGCAATCGAGTACACCGGGGAGTTTGGCCGGTCTCGTCCTGCTCTGGCTTGCCGCGCGCCTCGGCTTTCTGTTCCCCGGAGTCGTCCCGCTGTGGTTGACGAGCATCGTCGATCTCGTGTTCTTCCCGCTGCTGGGGTGGATGCTCGCGCGGGTTCTGATTCGGGCGCGTAACCGCAACAATTATATCCTCCTGCCAGTCCTGGCCGGATTCACGTTGCTGAATCTGGTCATCCACCTCGAATTGCATGGAGTTGTCCGGGGTACCGGCACCACCGCGCTGCAGGCAACCGTGTACCTGGTGGCGCTGCTTCTGGTCTTCATGGGGGGCAGGGTGATCCCCTATTTCACCGGTCGGCGGCTCCCGAAGCTGCGCGTGCGGCAGTGGCCCTGGCTGGACTGGACAACACTCGCGGTCACCTTCGCCGTGCTGCCCGCATTCCTGTGGCTGGGCAAGAGTCCGGCACTCGCACCACTGCTGCTCGCCGCTGCCGCGTTGAACTTGGCGCGGCTTTTCGCCTGGAATCCCTGGGGCACCTGGCGTGTGCCGCTGCTCTGGGTGCTGCATCTTGGGTATCTGTGGCTGCCCATCGGTTTCGCACTGCAGGGCGCGCATCTGCTCGGCGCACCGATCGGCTGGTCCGCGGGTTTGCATGCACTGATGGCTGGCGCGCTTGGCGGGCTCACTCTCGGCATGATGGCCCGCGTTTCTCTCGGCCATACGGGGCGCCCCCTGGAAGCACACCCGGTGATGGCTTTCGCCTTCGGCCTGATCACGCTGGCCGCGATCGCGCGCCTGGGCATGACGTTCTACCCCGTCTCGGGGTGGTTGCTGATTGCCTCGGCACTGCTCTGGACCACCGCGTTCGGCGTCTTCGCCGTGTTCCACACCCCTATCTTGCTGAAGCCACGAAGGGATTGATGCCGCGTGGACAGGGCGCCGGGGCTCGGGTTTCCTGCGGTGCTTTCGTGGCGTCAGCGTTCGAGGTCACGAACGGGTCGCGAGCTCACCGGCGGTTTGCGTGAAGGTAGACCCCTGCCGTCCCCCGTTGCTGCAGCGTGGGCCGGTCGTCAGCGGTCCATATCGACCTCGGGGTGTTGCGGCATCCGGTCCCAGTCGATGGTGACGGTGTCCACGGACTGGCAGGGCAGGGTGCCGGTCAATTCGGAAATCGCGGGTCGCCCGTATGCAGCGTCGGTCAACCGGTACACCGTTACCGTCCGGTCGGTCGGATGCACGAACCAGCATTCCGGCACGGCGGCGCGTTCGTAGGCACCGAGCTTCACGGTCTGGTCATGCGCGGCGGTGGCCGGGGAAAGAATCTCGATGACCCAGTCGGGTGCGCCACGGCAGCCGCGCCGGTCGATTTTCTCCGGATCGCAGACGATCGTCAGATCGGGCTGCACCACCGTATCGATGGCATCGTCTGCCTCGTCGGCTTGCGGCAGGCGCACGTCGAAGGGCGCGACGAAGACCTCGCAGCGAGAACCGTCGAGTGCATCCGCGATCTGACGGGCGACTGCCAGCACCAGTCGTTGGTGGTCCGCCGTTGGCGCTGGAGCCATCAGAAATGCCTCGCCGCCGATCAGTTCGTAGCGCACGTCCTCCGGCCAGGTCAGGTACTCGCCGTAGGTGTGGCGCCTGGAATCTCTAAGGGGCAGTCCCATGTCACCCTCCGCTGAACGTCGTGCTCGTACGAGCGCAAGCGTAGCAATTTTTCGCGGCTGGCGTCCGGCCCGCCTAATGGGGCGTTTCGATGGCATGGAGCAACGGAAAGCGCGGGCCGCAGCAAGGGTGTCTTCCGTCGCGCCCGTTGGCGTAGCGCGGTCCGCGGCCTCGTCCCATACCGGGCTGCAACTCGCGCGAACAAGTACAATGGCTGTTTACGGATCGATCCGAGTCTCGAACCCAGCGCGTTCTTTTGTCGTCGCATATTCCAGTGCCTCCATGTCCAGCCTGATGCCCCCGTCCTCCACCTCCACCTCCCAATCCGAACCAGTGCCCGGCGTCGCTGAAATTGCAGTGGGCGCGCGAGATCGAGAAATTTACCGGTCTGGAAGTGCAGGTGGTGCAGGGCCCGGTGGACACGCGCGGCGCGCAGTACCGCAACCCAAGCCCGTTCCACGTGGTGAACTATGAACTGGTGGTGCGTGACCTGCCGGTGATCAACGACACGCTCCGCCCCGATCTGCTGATCCTCGACGAGGCGCAGCGCATCAAAAACTGGCGCACCAAGATCGCGAGCGCGGTCAAACGGGTCCAGTCGCGTTACGCCTTCGTGCTCACCGACACGCCGCTGGAGAACCGGCTCGAGGATCTGTACAGCCTGATGCAGGTGATCGATTCGCGCGTGCTCGGCCCGCTGTGGCGCTACCTGGTCGACTTCCACGTGACCGACGACCGCGGCAAGGTGCTGGGGTACCGCAACCTGTCCGAGCTGCGCCGCCGGCTGCGTTACGAGGAGCGCGTGCTCGGTCTGGTCGAGGGCAAGCGGCACCTGTTCGACAACGTGGTGGACCCGGAGGCGACCGAGGAGGTGGTCAGCGTGTCGCGGCCACTGGCGGAAATTCTGGCGTCGGATCTCGTCGCACCGGCCGCAACGACGCGCCGACTCCGCAGCAGGCCGGCGTGTGGCTCTACGGGGAAGCGCTGCCGTCAGGCCAGATCGACCCTGCCGACGGCGCGGTACTGATGCAGGCCCTCGCACTCGCCCAAGCCGGCGACAGCGTGCCGGAAGTATTACTCGGCGGAATGTTCAGCAATCCCGAGACATTCATCCAGGCCAGCCTGCCCGATAATCCGGCAAAGCCGAACATCGAGAACTCCTGAACGTCGCCGCGAGGTGCGGGTTCAAGAACCAGGTCAAGCCAGATTCCAGGGAAGCGCTGATCTGCCATGGCGTACTCGCAGAGGATCAGCCGCTCGAACATCGGCTTGTGGATGATGCCTCCGGTCAACTCGTCGTCGGCGCGCAGCGGGTCAAGCCCGGCATTCTCGATGGCGGGCACGATCAGATCGCGGTAGACGGCATCGAAGTCCACCACGGTGCCGCGCCAACCGTAGATTTCTTGCCGAAAGGCATCAGGACGAACAGAGGGGGAGCTGAGCGGTGGGTATGGCGCGAGTCCTCGGGGAAGATCACTTGACGGCTTGGGATGCAAGGGTTCAGAGCACCCGGTACTGATTCCCTCCAGTGTCGAGAGTTGTTCATCGTACACAAATGTACGATACTCGGCCAATGAATGGATTCCAGTTCGAGAAGCGCGTGAAGCGGCTCGGACGCCGGTCAGGGAAGGACGTCCGATTCGAAGTTCATGGCAAGGGTAGCCATGGGCGCCTGTATTTCGGCCAGGACTTCACTACGCTGAAGGACCGTAGGAAGGAGATCGGAAAAGGTCTGCTGAAGGCCATGTGCAGGCAGCTCGGTATCTTGCCTGAGGAACTGTAGACACTAAGGATACGATGCAATGCGTTACGTGTACCCGGTGGTGATCGAGACGGATGAGGATGGCCGGTGTGTCGCTACTGCGCCGGATCTGCCCGAGGCGGTCACAGACGGAGGCTCTCTGCAGGAGGCTTTGCATGAAATGAGCGAGGCGCTGGGCGCCGCCCTGGCGGGCTACGTGCTCGATGGGCGTGACCCGCCCCGACCTTCGAAGGCAAGGCGAGGCCAGTATTCGGTTCCTGTGGCACCGCTTTTGGCCGCCAAACTGGCACTGCGCGCAGCGATGCGGGAACAGGGGATCTCCAACACCGCTCTGGCGCGTCGCCTGGACGTCACCGAGGCGGTGGTCCGCCGTCTCGTCGATCCTGATCATGCATCGCGGCTCGACGGCATCGTCGCGGCGCTCTCCGCCGTGGGCCATCATCTGGTCATCGAGGATCGAAAATATCTCGCGGCGTAGCACCCGCGAACCGTGCTTTGCCCATCAAAACCAAGGCTCCGAACTGCTTTGCCGCGGTCGGATCGGGAACCGGCGCAGCCAGTCACGCAGGAGGAGATCGACTGCTACCTTTTCGCATGCTGAAACGCGGACGGAAATTTCCCGGCGGACCCAGATTCCGTCGCGGCGCGCGAGAGCATCCGAGAGGAACTGGGGCGGTTGAAGAGCCTGCCGATCGCGATCGCGCGCAACCGCAAGGCACTGATGATCGGTGATACCCAGTCCGGCGGCTTCTTCGCCGAGCTGCCCGATGGTCTCGACGATATCGCCGTGTTCGATCCCCCACATCCGCAATCGGCCAGGATTCGGCTGCACAAGGCCTGCGCTGACCTGTACAACGCGCGCGCGTTCCGGGGAATCGGGGCCGGCGAAAAGTAGACGCGCCGCTGCAGGCCGCGCGGCCTTGGGAGCCTGTCGGACTAAGGCTGTTCCTATTGCGCCGCCGCGTCGGCGATGGCCGGGAGTCCCCATGTCCAGCCTGCCCGGTTCGGGAACGGAGGTCGTGGCCAGATCCTGAGCGGTGGCCGAGGTCGCCGCGATCGGGGAGCGCAGGCTTGCGAACGGTGCTGCGATCGAGCCTATAATTGCCGTGTATAAGCAAACACCGATACACGAGGAAAAATCCGATGCCGACCTATGACTATCTTTGCGACACCAATGGCCGCGTTCTGGAAGTCAGCCACCGTATGGCCGAGAACCTCTCCACCTGGGGCGAGCTGTGCGCGCGTACCGGAGTCGATCTTGGCGAGACTCCGGCGGAGGCCCCGGTCCAGCGTCTCGCCACCGGTGGCAATATCATCAGTAGCAGCAGCCAGGGAAGCGGCGCCGCCCCTGCCTGTGGTACCGGAACCGGCTGCTCCACCGGGTTCTGCGGCCTGAATTGAGGCAATTTCGGTCAAACCGGATACCGGCTTGACCGCCCGTTGTCCCGCTGGGGGAATTCGCAATCCTGTGCGCGCAGGTGTGGAAACCCGGCGGCACGGGCAGCGTGTTTTGGTACGGCACTGGTTTCCCGTTTACCATGAAACGCGAAGCGATTCCGGAGTCGAGCGATGGTTGAAGCAGCAACGAAAGCTCTGTTGAGCGTCGACGAGTATCTTGCCGGAGAACTCGTCAGCGAGATTCGCCACGAGTACGTGGGCGGTGAAGTGTACGCGATGGTCGGGGCGAGCGATCGGCATGGACTTATCGCGGGTAACCTGTTTGCGGCGCTGCGACCTCGGCTGCGTGGGACCCCCTGCCAACTGTTCATGGCTGACATGAAACTGCGGGTGCAGGTAGCCGGGGACACCGCGTTCTACTACCCGGACCTGCTGCTGTCCTGCGACCCGGAAGACCGCGAAACCTATTTCCGTACGCGGCCCTGCCTGGTGGTCGAAGTGCTGTCCGAAACGACCGAGCGCGTCGACCGGCGCGAGAAGCTCTACGCCTACACCAGCATCCCGACGCTGCGGGAATACCTGCTGCTGTCGCAGGACCGGGTCGAGGCCGAGCTGCGCCGCCGTGTCGGCGACAGCTGGGAGGTGCACCGGATCACCGAGGGTGGCGTGTCACTCGCCTGCCTCGGATTCGAAGTGCCGCTGGCCACTATCTACGAGGATGTCCCGCTACCCGGATCGGACACGATCAGCGGTTAGCCGCCCACGTACTACAGGCTGTTGCCTCGGACCGGATCGAGGCGATTTCTGTCTAGCCGGTGTGGAGTGCGCCCCAGGATCGCAGCACGACCGAGCGGAGTGGTCGTATCCTTTGCGTCGCGTGGGGGCAAATCAACTGGCGCTCTTGTCCTGGCGTCCTGGAGCGGAAACGCGCGGGCTGCCGGCCGGCGCAGCACTCGGGGAAAACCCGGAAAAACCGTCTATCCTCCCATCTGACACCTTGTGTTCAGCAAGTGCGCTGAGCAACGCTGTGCTGACGCTGACAACCTCCGGCGATGTCGCGATCGCCGTGCGAAGGAGCGCGAGCAATGCTGAATCTTACTGCCACTCGAGTTCTGCAGTCCCAGCTTCTGGCGAAGGGCTTCGACACCGGCGCGGTCGACGGCCGGGTCGGGCCGAAAACGCGCGCCGCCGTCGCCCGGGCCCTGGAGGCGTTGCAACCGGCGACCAGTGAAGACTGGCGCCGATTGCCGCAGAGCCGGCAGCTTGTGCTGTGTCTGCAGACGCTGTGCCGGGATGCCGGAATCGACCCGGGAGCACTCGATGGCTGGTGGGGGCCGCAGACCGAATACGCGACCGGGCGGCTGAAGGTGCTCCAGGACACGGGTGCCCTTCCGGAGCCCTGGCGTGACCGGATTCCCGTTCCGGCCAATCCGCATCAGTGGCCGCTGGAGCGCATGGAGGCACTGACTGCGTTCTACGGCGAGCCCGGCAAGAATCTCGTCCTCCTCGATCTTCCGTATCCGTTGCGTCTGTCCTGGGACACTGCGACCCGGGTGACGCGCACTCAGTGTCACGCGAAGGTGCGCGACAGTCTCGGTCGGGTGCTCGGCGCGGTGCTGAGTCACTATGGCGCCGAACGTATCCAGGAACTGCGCCTCGACCTGTACGGCGGTGGCTTCAACCTTCGGCAGAAGCGCGGCGGTACGTCGATGTCGACGCATGCCTGGGGTATCGCGTTCGACTTTGATCCGGTACGGAACAAGCTGGAGTGGAACCGGGATCGCGCGGCCTTCGCCCGGCCCGAGTATGACGCCTGGTGGCAATGCTGGGAGGACGAGGGCTGGGTCAGCCTGGGTCGCGCGCGCAACTTCGACTGGATGCATGTGCAGGCCGCCAGGGTATAGAACCTGACACACTAGGCTTGCCTGCGGAGAGCGGACTGTGGCCGAGTACGGAACAGGGCGGATTGCCGGAGCATTTGGATTGATCCTCCTGATTTCGTACCCGAGGCTGATCATGGATGCCAACGGCGGTCGTATTCCTACCAACACAGTATTTGCGAATACCACCCAAGGTGAGCTGGAAACATGGCAGAGAAAAGGCCCCTGATTATCCTGCATGGCTGGAGCGACAACGGCAGTTCGTTCGATCGCCTCGCTCGGCACCTTGCCGAGGCATTGGTCGGTGTCGAGATACAGCGGGTGTCGATTGGCGACTACCTCTCGATGCACGACGATCTGCGGTTCGATGACCTTCAGGAAGGGCTGGAGCGGGCTTGGACTGATCGCAATCTGCCACGTAGCGCGGGCAGTGTTGACGTGATCGTACACTCGACCAGTGGACTGATCGTTCGTGACTGGCTGCAGCGCCGGTTCCCTCCACACCGTTCCCCGATCAAGCATCTGGTGATGCTCGCTCCAGCCAATTTCGGCTCACCGCTGGCGCATAAGGGGCGGTCGATGTTCGGGCGGGTGCTGAAGGGTTTCGTAGGGCGCGAGGAGGGGCAGAAGCTGTTGAGCACCGGTGCGGAGATTCTACGCGGGCTGGAGCTGGCGAGTCCGTTTTCGTGGGAGCTCGCGCGCCGTGACCGCTTCGGGTCCGGGTCTGGTCGATTTGCGCCGGGGAGAACACTGTGCACAGTGCTG
>SLHN01000147.1 GCA_007136145.1 Thioalkalivibrio sp. | reverse complement strand
CTGCCTCGCTAACTGTCATTGCCGGGGGGTGTCCTGCGGGCCACCCAGAATGATTTGAGGCGTGGGGGCCAAAGGGCCGCATCCCACGCCCCGTACTCGCGTCATGGGCTCTGGTGCAGGGTGGTCATGACACTTACGTTGGCGGTTGTCCAGCAGCCGACTGGCACCGATGTTGGTTAGTGGGTGCGACCCGAAGGGTTCTGTTATAGTATTAGCGTATTCTAACGTACCGTTTCCATTCGGGTGAAGATCACCCCGGTCGCCATGATCCGCGGCCGACCGGACCTGGTCTGGGGCTAGCAGGCAATTGGAGAGCGCGGATATGCCAAAGGTCACGCTGGAACAGTGGCGAATGTTGAAGGCAGTCGTCGATGCCGGTGGGTTTGCCAAGGCTGCCGATGTGGTTCACAAGAGCCCATCGAGCATCAATCACGCGGTGCAGAAGCTGCAGACGCAACTGGGCGTTGCTCTTCTGGAGGTACGCGGGCGCAAGGCCGAGTTGACACCTGCTGGCAGTGCTCTCCTGCGTCGGGCGAGTCACCTGCTGGACGAAGCTCGCGACATGGAAGGGCTCGCGCTCACGCTGGCTGAGGGCGTCAAGACCGAGCTGGTGTTGGCCGTCGATCAGATCGTGCCCCAGGCAGTGATTATTGATGCATTGGAGGGATTCTCACACCACTTTCCGAAAACCCGAGTGCAGTTGCACGAAAGTGTTTTGGAAAGTGGGAGTGCACTTCTCGCCGGGGGGCTGGCCGATCTTCTGGTCGGTCCGGTGATTCCCACAGGGTTTCTTGGTGAGCCGCTTGGGCAGGTTCGCTTGATCTGCGTTGCTCATCCCGGTCATGTTCTGGTTCGGGAAGGCCGACCGCTGTCCCTTCGCGATCTGCGTCACAGCCGCCAGGTGGTAGTGCGCGACTCTTCCGGCCCACTGCAGGGACCAGACACGGGGTGGCTGGAGGCCGAGCAACGTTGGACCGTCGGCCACATGCATACGGCGCTGCGTATTGTCGAGGCTGGCTTTGCCATCGCGTGGCTTCCGGAGTGCCTGGTCCGTGATGCCCTGGCCCGGGGTACGTTGGTGCCCCTGAAGCTCGAGGCGGGTGGGACCCAGATTATCCCATTCTCGGTGGTTTTTTCCGATCGTGATCGGGCTGGTATTGCTGCCCAGGCACTAGCCGAATCCCTGCGACTTGCATTTGCAGAACGCATACCGGAAGCCGATGGTCTGCCCGACTGGTGGTCCATGGCACGTTGTGGACCCCGGACGAATCTATGAGGGTATTCGGATTATCCAGGAAAAACACCATAAAACATGATTTTGGATGACA
This sequence comes from Thioalkalivibrio sp., assembly GCA_007136145.1. Taxonomy (GTDB): domain Bacteria; phylum Pseudomonadota; class Gammaproteobacteria; order Ectothiorhodospirales; family Ectothiorhodospiraceae; genus Thioalkalivibrio. The sequence goes on along the minus strand of SLHN01000147.1, from coordinate 1,680 downwards.
ACTGAAGAAATGGAATGAGCATGTAAGACGCGATTTCAGACGACTCCCCAGCCGGCTTGAATCGAGCGTTAACGGCTTCGGGGCGGTACACTCGTGGAAAACGCAGGGAGTCGGACATGTGCGGTATCGCGGGTGAGTTTGTCTGGGGTGATCGGCGCGCGAATGTGGATGCGGTGGCAAGGATGCTGCCTGCACTGGCGAGGCGCGGACCGGATGCCGATGGCCTCTGGGCGTCGGGTCGGGTGGCGTTGGGCCATCGGCGGCTGGCGATCCTCGATCTCTCGCAGCGGGCACATCAGCCGATGTTCGATCCCGAGACGGGGCTGGCGCTGGTGTTCAATGGCGCGATCTACAACTTCAGGGCGTTGCGTGCGGATCTGGAGCAGCGCGGGCACCGCTTCTTTTCCAGCGGCGACACCGAAGTCATTCTGCGCGGCTACGCCGAGTGGGGCGAGGGTGTGGTGGCCCGATTGCACGGGATGTTCGCCTTCGCTCTGTTTGATTCGAAGTCCCAGAAGATTCTTCTTGCGCGCGATCGAATGGGCATCAAGCCGCTTTATTTCGCCCGCTCCGAGGTCGGCCTGCGTTTTGCCTCGAACACCCAGGCGCTGCTCGCGAGCGGGGGTATCGACACCAGCCTGGATCCCGAGGCACTGCACCTTCTGTTTTCACTGCATGCGGTGGTGCCGGCGCCGCGCACGGTGATGCGGGGTATCCGCAAGTTGCAGCCTGCGCACTACCTCGTGATCGAGGCGGATGGGCATGAGCATCTGGAATGTTACTGGAGTCTCTGTGCCCGCCGTCCCGCTCAGGCGCTCGACGATGGTGAATGGCGCGAGCGGATCGAGGCCAGTTTGCGGCGAGCGGTCCGGCGGCGCCTCGAGGTCGCGGATGTTCCCGTTGGCGTGCTGCTTTCCGGCGGGCTGGACTCCAGTTTGCTCGTTGCCCTCGCAGTGGAGGAGGGCGCGCGCGATTTACGCACCTTCACCGTCGGCTTCGAGGACCAGCCGGAGGAGAAAGGCTCCGAGTTCGAGTACTCGAATCCGGTCGCGGAGCGTTATGCGACGGATCATCAGGCAACGCTGATCCCGAACGCCGAGGTGTTGCGGCGTCTTCCCGAGGCTGTCGCGGCGATGTCCGAACCGATGTTCGGCCAGGATGCGGTGGCTTTCTACCTGCTGTCGGAACAGGTGGCGCGGCATGTGAAGGTGGTGCAGTCGGGGCAGGGCGCCGACGAGGTGTTCGGCGGATATTTCTGGTATCCACGCATGGCGGACGACCGCTCCGGAGATTGGGCCGATCGTTTCCGCAGGCATTATTTTGATCGTGATGATCCCGAAATGCGCGAACTGCTGGCCGATCCACCAGCCACGGACATCACTGGCGAGTGGCTTCGGGAGGAACTTGCGGCATTGGAGACCAACCGTGCCGACAGCTTCATCGATGCGGTGCTAGCACTGGATGCGACCACGCTGATCGTCGATGATCCGGTCAAACGGGTGGATAACATGACGATGGCCTTTGGTCTCGAAGCCCGGGTACCATTCCTGGATCATGAGCTGGTGGAAGCCGCCGCGGCAATGCCGCCACACCTGAAGCTGGGTGAGGGCGGCAAGAAGGTGTTGAAACAGATCGCCCGGGGGCGCCTGCCCGACGCGGTTCTGGATCGTCCCAAGGGAT
>SLHN01000070.1 GCA_007136145.1 Thioalkalivibrio sp. | reverse complement strand
CAGATCTTCGAAGGGGACGAAACGGTCGACTACGCCTTCATGGGCAAGGAGCCAGATGCGGCGGACAATCGGTGGTTGCAAGAGGCATTCGAGAACCGAATACCGATCATCTAATTTCTCGGTATCGGGCCAGGGCGCTACCAAACCATGTTCCCCGCTTTCGTATCCGGCTGGGATGGGAAGGAGCTAAAGGCACGCGTCGCATTCGGGCTACCCGAGCAGGACGTGTTTGTGCCACCCGAGAACGCGCTGGATCGGCGCTACGCGCTTCGTGAGGTCAAGCAGCGGTTTGCACCAGGCTCCATTCCGCGAGGCGGTCATCACCGCTTACAAGGGCTGCTGTGCCTTGTCTGGTTTGCCAGAGCCGATGCTGCTGGACGCCGCGCATATCGTGGCGGACAAGGACGAGCTGCTTGGCCAGCCCGTGGTGTCGAACGGTATCCCTCTTTCGAAGATCCACCACGCGGCTTTTGATGCGCATCTGATCGGGATCGACCCGGACTACCGGGTGCACGTATCGGAGAAGCTACTCATTCAGCATGATGGGTCGAGGCTTGAAGCGCTCAAGGGTCTCGTCGGCCGGAAGCTTCACCTGCCGGGACGACCGAAGGACTGTCCCGACCGCGATCGGCTGGCGTTGCGATTCGAGCGCTTTCGAGCTGCCGCGTGAGTCTGTTGGTGGGCGCCAACGCAGAGTTCCGGGTCTGGCGTGCGAGGGAACCGGCACCGGCCGCCGGCGAGGCGTGCGAAGGGCAGGGCACCGGGTTGACCGCTCGTCGTGGGCGGGACTAAGGTTCGTGACTCCAATCACTGGCACAGGGAACCGCCATGCTCGTACTCAAGCGCTATTCCGGCGAAGAGATCGTCGTCATCGACAAGGAAACCGGCGAGGAGATCGTGATCGTCGTGCGGCTCCGCGAGAACCGCCAGATCGGGGTCGGGATCGACGCCTCCCAGCGCTTCGAGATCTTCCGGCGGGAGTCGCTTGACCGGAAGCTGGCTGCCAAAACGGGTTAGTCAGGAGCTCTTCCGCCGTCGAGCCGGCCCCCGATTTTCAGTGCCACCTTGATTGTCCAGGACTGGACAATATCTGGACAAGCCGCTTTCCAAAACGAAAAAGGCCACCGTATGTGGTGGCCTAAGTCATTGTTATTGCTATTAAGTTTGGCTCCCCGGGACGGGCTCGAACCGCCGACCTAGTGATTAACAGTCACCCGCTCTACCGACTGAGCTACCGGGGAATAGGAAGGCGCGAATCCTAAAGACCCGCGCCACTGTAGTCAAGCGCCACGGGCAAAGCGGCCGATGCGTTCGATCGCCTGATCGAGGACATCGAGGCTGGTGGCGAAGGAAATGCGTACGTGACCCTCGGTACCGAACGCACTGCCGGGGACGAGGGCGACACCGACTTCGTCCAGCAACAGGCGGGAATACTCGAGGTCGTTGGGGATGCCGCGTGCCTGCATGGTGCCGGTCACCCGAGGGAAACAATAGAACGTCCCGTCGGGCATCAGGCACTCGATGCCGGGAATGGCGTTCAGCCCATCGACCACATGGCGCGCCCGCTGCTCGAAGGCCGTGCACATGTCGCGCACGCACTGCTGATCGCCGTTCAGAGCGACGACCGCGGCGGCCTGGGCAATGGAGGTCGGGTTCGAAGTACTTTGCGACTGTATGTTCTTCATCGCCCCGATCAGCCGGGCTGGGCCACCCGCGTAACCAATGCGCCAGCCGGTCATCGCATAGGCCTTGGAGACACCGTTCAACACGACGGTCTGCGGCGCCAGGTCCGGGGCCACGTTCAGTATGTTCACGAACCGGGCGCCACCAAACAGGATATGCTCATACATGTCATCGGTGGCGATGATGATCCGCGGATGTTCACGCAGAACGTCGGCCAGCGCCTCCAGTTCACTGGCGCTGTAGGCCGCGCCAGTGGGGTTGGAGGGGCTGTTCAGAAACAGCAGACGCGAGCGCGGCGTGATGGCGGCCCGCAGTTGGTCTGCGCTGATCTTGAAGCCGCTCTCCTGCGTTGCGGAGATGATGACCGGGGTTGCATCCGCGAGCAGCGCCATGTCCGGGTAGGAAACCCAGTACGGCGCGGGGATCAGCACCTCGTCGCCGGCATTGAGTAACGCCAGGCATAGGTTGAAGCTGCTCTGCTTGCCGCCGGAGGAGACCAAAATCTCGTTCGGCTTGAAGCTGAGCCCGTTGTCGCGCTCGAACTTCTGGATAATCGCCTTCTTCAGGGCAGCGGTACCGTCGACCGCGGTGTACTTGGTATCACCGCGGGCAAGGGCATCGATCGCGCCCTGCTTGATATGCTCCGGGGTATCGAAGTCCGGTTCACCGGCGCCGAGACCGACGATGTCCCGGCCCTCGGCCTTGAGTTGGTTGGCCAGTGCGCTGACGGCAAGGGTGGGGGAGGGCTTAATGCGCTGAACGCGTTCAGAGAGATGGATGTCCAAAACGGGCCTCGGGCGAGCACGGGGAAATGGAGCGCGGCAATCGCCGCGTCTGAGGAGCACTATGATACTGAAATCCCACGACCAGGATAAGACCGAAGCCGGAAAAAGGCTGGAAGTCGTGTCCAGTTTCAACCCGGCCGGCGACCAGCCGGAAGCGATTCGTGCGCTGGTCGAGGGACTCGAGGCGGGGCTGGCGCATCAGGTGCTGCTCGGTGTCACGGGTTCCGGCAAGACCTTCACCATTGCCAAGGTGATCGAGGAACTGCAGAGACCAACCATCATCCTCGCTCCGAACAAGACGCTGGCGGCACAGCTCTACGGTGAGATGCGGGATTTCTTTCCGCATAATGCGGTGGAATATTTCGTCTCCTATTACGATTACTACCAACCCGAGGCCTATGTCCCTTCCTCGGATACGTACATCGAGAAGGACGCATCGATCAATGACCATATCGAGCAGATGCGTCTGTCCGCGACGCGTGCGTTGCTCGAACGTCGGGACGCGATCATCGTGGCCAGCGTATCCGCGATCTATGGCCTGGGT
>SLHN01000164.1 GCA_007136145.1 Thioalkalivibrio sp. | reverse complement strand
CAGGAGAACGAGGCCCGTTACCTGGTGCTGGAATACGAGGTGCGCCGCGATTTCATCGGCAACCTCGATCTTGTCGCTCGATTCAACCGCCGCGAGCAGCTCTCGCGTTGACGGCCCAGGATTCCATCGATCCGGCGGTGACCCGTATGCAAGAAGCGACCGGTCCGCGTGCTTCCGCCCCGAATTTCCGCAGCCTGCTTCCCGAGGCGTTGCGGGGCGCGGAATCCCTGGAACAGGCGCTCACCCACCGCAGCGCCGGCGGCAGTCACAACGAGCGTCTGGAATTCCTCGGTGACGCGGTGCTGGGCGCGGTGATCGCCGAAGTCCTGTTCGAGCGGCTCCCGGATGCGCCGGAAGGCGATCTGACCCGGCTGCGGGCTGCTCTGGTCAACCGGGGGTCGCTGGCGGAGTTGGCTCGAGCGGTCGGCATGGAGGGGGCTCTGAATCTGGGTCAGGGCGAGCGCAAAAGCGGCGGCTATCGCCGTGAATCGATTCTCGCCGACGCCCTGGAGGCACTGATCGGAGCAATCCATCGCGATGTCGGTTTCGAAGCCGCGCGTGAATTCGTGCTTCGGCTGTATGCCGGTCGGTTGGCGGGTCTCCCAAGCGCCGAATCACTGAAGGATCCGAAAACCAGGCTGCAGGAGTTTCTGCAGGGTCGTGGGAAGGCATTGCCGGAGTACCGCGTTCTGGAGATCTCCGGCCCCGACCACGCGCGCGAATTCACGGTGGAGGTCCGGTTGCCGAGCGAGAAATGGTCACAGCGCGGTTCCGGCTCAAGCCGTCGCGGTGCCGAGCAATCCGCGGCCGAGATGGCCCTGAGCCGTCTGCGACCGGAGCACGAATGATGAGCAGTGGCGTGCCAGGAGTCGGGATGACGCGTTGTGGCCTGGTGGCCCTGGTCGGGCGCCCCAACGTGGGCAAGACTACCCTGCTGAATCGCATGGTCGGAGAAAAGCTGGCCGCGATCACACGCAAGCCGCACACGACCCGTAATCGGATCCTTGGAATCGTGACGCAGGGCCAGGATCAGACGGTGCTGATCGATACCCCGGGGATCGATTCGGAGCGCAGTCGATTGATGAATCGGGTGTTGAACCGCACGGCCGTTCAGGCGCTCAGCGATGCCGACATCGTGTGTTTCATCATCGAGGCGGGTCGATTCGACGAAGGCGACGCCTTTATCCTCGAGGCGATCCGCTCGGCCCGGCGGCCGGCGGTTCTGGTGGTAAACAAGGTGGACCGAGTCCCGGACAAGAACGCGCTGCTGCCGTTTCTCGAGGCCAGAGCCGGTGAATACGATTACCTGGGAATCGTTCCGCTTTCGGGGAAAACCGGCAGGAACCTGCAGGGACTGGTCGCGGAATTGAACCGGCACCTGCCGGAAGGTCCGTTCCTGTATGACCCGGAGCAGCTGAGCGATCGCCCCGAGCGTTTTCGGGCCGAGGAAATGATCCGCGAGGCCTTGCTGGAGCGTCTCGGGCAGGAAGTTCCTTACTCGGTCGCGGTGCGGGTGGAGGGTTGGGACGATCAGCCTGGCATCACGCACATCGATGCCCTGATTCTGGTCGAGCGGGACAGCCAGAAGGGAATCGTGATCGGGAAAGGGGGGCAGATGCTCAAACGTATCGGCCAGGCTGCTCGCGAGCAGTTGGAAACCCTGCTGGAACGCAAGATCATGCTGCGTCTGACGGTACGAGTGGAAGAGGGTTGGTCGCAGAGCAATCGGGCATTGCGGGAACTGGGTATCGAAGAACCGCGGTGACGTCTGATCGGCCCGAGTCGTTGGTTCCGGGTTTCGTGCTGCACGCGCGGCCTTTTCGCGAGAGCAGTCGTGTCGTTGAATTGGTGACCCGCGATGCCGGCCGGGTCGCGGTTATGGCCCGGGGGCGCGCGGGCGCTGTCCGTCCCTTCGTGTTGCTGGATCTCTGCTGGCGTGGTCGGGGTGAGCTGCCCAGCCTGACGGTGGGCGAGGAACGACGTGTGTTTCCGCTCGTGGGTCGGGCCCTGGTCTGCGCGCTGTATGTCAACGAGTTGGTCCTCAAACTGTTTCCTCGCGACACGCGCGCTGACGAAATCTTTGGCATCCTGTATCGAACCTACGAGCGTCTGCTGGTGCCCGCACGGCCGGAGCATGCGCTGCGTGCTGCCGAGTGGTCCCTGTTGTGCCTCGTGGACTCGGGGCTCGAATATCTCGCTGATGCTGAACTTGGGGTCGATGCGCACTATCTGTACCGGCCTGGGGAAGGCTTGAGCGAGCCAGTTGTTCCCGCGGTGCCAGGATCCCTCAGTGGTCCTGCTCTGAGGGCTCTCGCCACTGGCTCGTTGCTGGCGGATAATGATCAGCGTGCCGCGCGTGACTTCATGCGCGGATTGATCAATCACTATCTCGACGGCCGGGAGATCCAGACCCGGCGCCTTCTCTGAGGAATCACCGAAACATGGCAGCGGATCCACGCCCGGCACTCCGGCTCGGGGTCAATCTCGACCACATCGCCACCATCCGTCAGGCCCGTCACACTCCGTATCCTGACCTGATGCACGCGGTGCGTCTTGCCGAGGCCAGCGGGGCTGATTCGATCACCCTGCACCTGCGTGAGGACCGGCGGCATATCCAGGATGACGATGTCTTCGGGATCAAACCGCGGTTGGCTCGCCCACTGAACCTGGAGATGGCCGCCACCGACGGCATGCAGGCGATTGCACTGAAGCTGTTGCCGGAGGCGTGCTGCATCGTGCCCGAGCGCCGTGAGGAACTCACGACCGAGGGCGGACTCGATGTTGCCGGGCAACAGGTTCGCCTGCGGGATTTCGTGCAGCCACTGGCGGGTGTGGGGATCGAGGTATCCCTGTTCATCGAACCGGATCCGCGTCAGCTCGAGGCCGCGGCCGCGGTCGGAGCCACTGTGGTCGAACTCCATACCGGAGCGTATGCGAATGCTCGTGATCCAGAGGAGCAGGGGCGCCTGGCCGAAGGGCTGTTCGAGGCCGCTCGTATCGGCCGGGAACTCGGGCTGGTGATCAATGCCGGGCACGGACTCGACTATGACAACGTGCGGCGGATTGCCGCTTACCCGTTGTTTCACGAGCTCAACATCGGTCATTCGATCATTGCCCGGGCGCTGTTCACTGGTTTGCCGGAGGCGGTCAGCCACATGCGCGGTATCATCGATGCCGCCCGCCGTGATGGCCGTTGAAGTGCACTGATGATCCTGGGCGTCGGAACCGATCTGGTGCGAGTGGAGCGCCTGCGACCGATCCTCGAGCGACATGGACATCGGCTGCTCGAACGCCTGCTTCATCCCGAGGAGCGGGAGCAGGTTCCAGATGTTCGTCCCGAGGCATTCATCGCCCGTCGCTTTGCCGCCAAGGAGGCGCTGGCCAAGGCGCTGGGCTGCGGAGTGGGACGCGACATGGCTCTCAACGAGGCCTGCGTGATCCATGACGCCGCCGGTCGTCCCGGGTTCGCGCTCAGCGGATCGGTCGCGCGTACCGCCGCGCGTCGTGGCGTGCTTCGCATCCACCTCAGTATCAGCGACGAACACAACTACGCCCAGGCGTTCGTGGTGGTGGAAGGCGAACCCTGATCGCCGGTTCCACGTATACCGGCGGGAGCCGGTATACTCTCGCGTCATGAAAAACACGAACAGCCATTCATTCCCCACGCTGGAGGCTTTTGTCGGCAATACTCCGTTGGTGCGCCTGCAGCGGCTGGCGGCAGGACTGCCGTCGACCGTACTGGCCAAACTCGAGGGCAACAACCCGGCGGGGTCGGTGAAGGACCGGCCGGCGCTGAACATGATCCTGCAGGCCGAGGCGCGTGGACAGATCCAGCCTGGCGATACCCTGATCGAGGCTACAAGTGGCAACACGGGTATCGCGCTTGCGATGGTCGCGGCAATCAAGGGCTATCGCATGATTCTGATCATGCCGGACAATATGTCCGCCGAGCGCCGTGCGGCAATGAAGGCGTTCGGGGCCGAGATCGTCCTGGTTAGCCGCGAACAGAGCATGGAGGGTGCCCGGGATCTGGCGCAGCAAATGCAGCGCGAGGGCCGGGGTCGCGTGCTCGACCAGTTCAGCAATACTGACAATTCCGATGCCCATTACCGGGGTACCGGACCCGAGATCTGGCGTGATACCCAGGGGCAGGTCACGCATTTCGTATCATCGATGGGCACCACTGGCACCATCATGGGGACTTCGCGCTACCTGAAGGAACAGAACCCGGAGGTGCGCATTGTCGGTGTGCAGCCGACCGAGGGGTCGTCGATTCCTGGAATCCGGCGCTGGCCCGAAGCCTATCTGCCGTCGATCTTTGACGCCGCAAGGGTCGACCAGACCCTGGATGTCAGCCAGCAGGAGGCCGAGACGACGATGCGCCGCCTGGCCGCGGAGGAAGGCATCTTCGCGGGTGTGTCTTCCGGCGGTGCCGTGGCTGCCGCGCTCAGGGTGGCGGCGGAAGTCGATGGCGGCCTGATCGTTGCGATCATCTGCGATCGGGGCGACCGCTACATCTCCACCGGAGTGTATCCGGCATGACTGTCGGACCTGTTCTGGTCTTCGATCTGGAAACCGTTCCGGACCTCGATGGCGCCCGCAGGCTGCACGACTTTGCCGGTTTGTCCGACAATGAGGTCGCCGAGGCGCTGTTCGCGCTACGGCGGATCAAGACCGGCTCCGAGTTCCTTGCCCACCCGTTGCACCGGATCGTTTCCATCGGTGTGCTGTACCGGGGCGGTGATCAAATAAAGTTGTCGGCATTCGGGCGTGATAGCGAGGACGAGGCGGAACTGCTGCGCCAGTTCTTCGCGGTGATCGAGAAACGAACCCCGACTCTCGTGAGTTGGAACGGGGGCGGTTTCGATCTGCCGGTGCTGCATTATCGGGCGCTTTTGCATGGTGTTGCCGCACCGCGTTATTGGGACCAGGGCGACGACGATCGCGCATTTCGGTACAACAACTATCTGAACCGTTTCCACTGGCGGCACGTGGACCTGATGGACGTGCTGGCCGCCTACCAGATGCGTGCCACCGCAGGGCTGGATACGATCGCTTCGCTGCTCGGATTTCCGGGCAAGCTTGGCATGGACGGCAGCAAGGTCTGGCCCGCCTGGCGCGACGGCGATCGGGCGAGTATTCACGACTACGTGGAACACGACGTATTGAACACCTACCTGATCTATTTGCGCTTCGAACTGATGCGTGGGGTATTGAACACCGATTCGCTCGCTGCATGCGAAGCGCAGCTTCGGGATTATCTGGCCAGCGCGGGCCGTGGTCACCTCGATGAATTCCTGGCTGTCTGGGATGGCGGCCCGGCGTCTGTACCGGGATGAAAATCGACCGGACCCCGTTCGAATTGCGGATCGACGATCTCACCCTCGACGGGCAAGGCGTGGGCCGGCGCGAGGGCAAGGCCTGTTTCGTCGATGGGGCACTTCCCGGCGAACTGGTGTATGTGGAACAGACCGGGCGCAAGCACAATTTCGACACTGCCCGACTGAATGCCGTGCTGGAACCGGTTCCGGAACGCGTCGACCCGCCGTGTCAATGGTTCGGTGTCTGCGGCGGCTGCAAGTTGATGCATGCCGATGTCGGTTTTCAGCGCCGGCTGAAGGAAAAGAACCTGTTCGAGACCCTGTCGCGGATCGGCAGGGTCACTCCGGAGCGCCGCCTCGATCCACTGGTCGGCGAGTCGCAGGGTTACCGGCGCACGGCTCGGCTCGGGGTCAAGTATGTCGCGAAGAAGGGCGGCACATTGGTCGGTTTCCGCGAGCGGGCCGGGCGTTACCTCGCCGACATGTGGGATTGCCGCGTGCTGCACCCGGCAATCGGTCAGCGTATCCGTGCGCTGCGCCAGCTCATCGATGGGCTGGATGCCCGCGAGCGGATTCCGCAGATCGAGGCCGCCGTCGACGATGCCGGGACCGCGGCATTCGTCTTCCGCCATCTCCAGCCGCTGTCCGATGCCGATCAGCAGCGCCTGGCGGCCTTCGCCGAAGTCGAAGGGCTTCAGATTCACCTGCAACCCGGGGGGCCGGCTACCGTGCACCAACTCGCGGGGCCGGAAGGGTCACTGCGCTACGGTCATCCGGAATTCGGGGTGACCGTGGAGTTCGGGCCACTCGATTTCATTCAGGTGCATTCCGAGATCAATCGACGCATGGTGCCGCAGGCCCTGGATCTCTTGTCCCTGGAACCCGGCCACAGGGTTCTGGACCTGTTCTGCGGGCTCGGCAACTTCACTCTCCCGCTTGCACGCAGCGCCGGCGAGGTGCTCGGCGTCGAGGGCGATGCACGGATGCTGGAACGCGCGCGCGCCAATGCCGAAAACCAGGATATACGCAACACACGCTATGTCTGCGCCAATCTCGAGGATGCGGAGCTGGCAAGGATGCCGTGGCTGCAGGACCCCTTCGACCGCGTGCTGCTCGATCCACCTCGCACCGGTGCCGCTGCCGCCATCGAAGCCCTGGGGGCACGGGGCATCCCTCGGCTGCTTTATGTCTCCTGCAACCCGGCAACCCTTGCCCGGGATGCCGAGCGGCTGGTGCATCACTACGGGTATCGGCTGGAAGCGGCGGGTATCATGGACATGTTTCCGCACACCGCGCATGTGGAGTCGATGGCGTTGTTTGTGGAGGGTTGAGCGATTTTCCGCGTGCCGAATCATCAGTCGATTTCGTCGCCGCGATGAAAGCCCGACGCGCTGGTGAACCTGTGAAGGAATTCAACAGGCCCGGCAGATCACGGACCTGACAGCGTTTTTCACCGAGAGCCGTAAGGCAAGCAGCCGGCTGAAATGGCACGACCAGCGCTTCTTGGGTCCCTCGCCAACGACACGGTCGTCAGGGGCGCGTCAGGACACTTGTTTGGCGGACAGACCCATTGTCGTTGAATGACCCAGTGCCGATTTGTGGTACTTCGCTCGATCCGGGATCACGTTCCGGATACCGCCCCTGGGGTCCAGGACGTCGCCAATGTACCGAGGCAGCAGGATGACATGCAGGTGGTCGATGCTTCGTCCCGCGGCCCGGCCGTCGTTGTTGCCAACGGTGTACGCGTCGGGTTGGTTGCCGAGGAAGGGGAGGTTCAGGACGGTTTCGATATGGTCCTTGGGTCGCTCGCGCAAATCACCGCGGATCAACATGTTACGGTACAGGTCGGTCAGGTCTGTCGTTTCGACGACTTGCCGGACCCCATGGATTGCGTGGAAGTAATCCGACTGCTCCATTTCGTCGAGTTCGAACAGGGAGACCACGTGCCGCCTTGGGATGATAAGTGCATGCCCCGGATTGACCGGATGGGTGTCGAAGACGCCGACGAATGAGCGGTTCTCGAAAATGAGTGGGTCCGCGCGGCCGGCGGAAACCTCGCAGAAATAGCAATCCGGTTCGTGCTGGGTATGGGTCATGGCATGCCTGGCTGTGATGGGTTGCGTGCGGGTAGACGCTGCCGATTGTAATGGATTCTCCAGATTCTGAATGGTACCAACCGTGTCGGTCGCTCCGTTGTCGGTGCGCGGAGCCATGGCGCGGGCAGCCTCTGGCCGGGGTTGCGATTGCATATCGGATATGCACTACGGTCTAATCCGGATCCCACTTCCGAAGAATGCACAAGGACTTCATCGCCATGAGAAATTTCAGCAAGGCCCTTTTCTTCGTGTCGGTTATGGCGGCGTCAACCACGGCCGTGGCCTCGGATCCGATGGTTGTCCAGATTAATCGGCTGAGTATGGACGTGGCTGCCACGATTGCTACCGCGACGGTTGCCGCCTGCCGTGCAAAGGGTATCCCGATTGGTGTGACGGTGGTCGACCGCAGCGGAATCACGCAGGTTCAGATGCGCGACACCACAGCACCACCGATCACCCTGAACATCAGCCAGAAAAAGGCCTTCACGGCCATCATGTTCAATGCCAAGGGATCGGACCTCGCGGCGAGAGCCAGCAGTCCGCTGGCGACCCTCGGCGAGGGGTTGGCCTTCATGCCGGGTTCGGTCACGATCGAAGCCGGTGGCCTTATCTACGGTGCGGTCGGGGTCAGCGGTGCTCCCGATGGCATGGTCGACGAGGAGTGCGCGCAGGCTGGTCTCGACGCGGTCCTGATGGATCTGGAGATGCTTTGACATGTGTTGGCGGGGGCGCGACGCTGCTGGTGGCGCGTTGCGCTCCCCGCTATGTGGTCGTGATCGGTGCTTCCCCGGTTCCTTTCGCGGCCCATGATATTTTGTTGCTCGGAGGCTGGGTCCGTTTGCCCGATAATCCACCTGCCTAAAGTTTCTTGCATTCCCAGCGCGCTGTATCATCGAAGGTTGACTGGCGGCTCGTTTCCTTCCGCCAGCAAGCGGGGGAGATCGGAATGCTGGAGATCATAAGGGCAGGTGGCTGGCTGATGGTGCCGATCCTGCTGTGTTCGGTGATTGCCATGGCCATCGTGCTCGAACGCCTCTGGGCGCTGCGTCGGGCGCGAGTGGTGCCATCCGGGTTGCTCGCCACCGTGTGGGAGCAGGCGCGCACCCGGGCTCCCGGAACCGGTGCCGTTATCCTGCAGCGTATGCGTGCCGGCTCGCCCCTCGGACAGGTGCTTGCGGCCGGTCTGGCCGCGCAGGACCGCTCGCGTGAGGTGATGAAGGAGTCGATCGAGGAGACGGGGCGCCGGGTTGCCCATGAACTGGAGCGGTTTCTCAATACTCTGGGTACCATCGCGATGATCACCCCGCTGCTCGGCCTGCTTGGAACCGTCGTGGGGATGATCGAGGTGTTCACGGTGATCACCGAGATCGGTGTCGGCAGCCCGCGCGATCTCGCCGGCGGGATTTCCCAGGCACTGGTGACTACGGCAGCCGGGATCGGGGTGGCGATTCCGACGTTGATCTTTCATCGCTATTTCCGTGGCCGGGTCGATGAACTGGTGCTGGAAATGGAAATGGAAGCGGTCAAACTCGTCGAAATGATTCACGGCGAGCGCAGCGTGACCGGGATCAACGCGTGAATTTTCGTCGGCCAAGCACGGACGAGGCGGGTATCAGCCTTACACCGTTGATCGACGTGGTCTTCCTGCTCGTGATCTTCTTCATGGTCTCGACGACCTTTGACCGGCACGCCGATATCCAGTTGCAACTGCCGGCGGCGGACCGCGAGGCGAGTCCCGCGGAACGGGCCTGGATCGATGTTTTGATCGACGCTCGGGGCGAGTTTTACGTGGATGGCCGCGAGCTCGTGAATCGTCGGCCGGAGACGCTGGAGCGGATATTGCGAGAGGTGATCGGCGAGCGCCCCGATGATCCGGTGCTGATCCGGGCGGATGCGAATGCCACGCATCAGGCGGTAGTAACCGCGTTGGACGTGGTCGGCCGGCTGGGTATCAGGTCGGTATCGATCGCCACGATCGGCCGTGTTCCGGATGGAGATTGATGGCCGTTGCGCGGCTGGCCTGAGCCTGGTGGCCCGTGGTTGATTCGGGTTACGGTGCCCGCGTTTGGCCGGTATGGCGGTCCGTCCTGCGCGACTATCGCGCGGGCGACGGTCGGCGTGCCCGCGCACGACTCGGCTTTCTGACACCGCCTGATGGACGTGGTCGTGTCGTTTGGATCAAGGCCGGCGCGGGAGCCGCGGCCCTGCGACTCGGCGTCGAGTTGCTGGGGGCCGTCCGTGATCGGCGTCGCGATGTGCGCATTGTGCTCACGTTCGAACAGGACGACCCCGAATTGCTCAAGGAGTTGCTGCGACCCTGGCCCAGAGTCGGCATCGGCTATGGTCCCTGTGACCGGCCTGGGGTCGTCAGGCGGGTGCTTGCGCGCTTTCAGCCCTGTGGGATCATCCTGGCTGAACTGGGCGCCGCGCCGATGAATTTGCTCGCAAGTACGCTCGCCTCGGTGGCTGTGGTCGGTGCGCCGGCGGCCCCACTTCGTAACGGCATGGTCTGGCCGGTGTCGGAGGCGAATCAAAGGGACTGGTCGGATAATGGCACCGCACACGATCAGATGCCGGCGGCGGACCCACAGGCGCGTTTTGTCGAGGCGCAGGTGGATGTCGTTCTGCGGGTGCTGACCGGTGGCGACGAACGGTGCCTGTGGTGGTGGCACGGAGAGTCCGGTCAGTGGCTGGGATGGTTGGCGGCCTGGCAGCGTTGGGAGCATGCCCGGCGCGATATTCTGCTGTTCAGCTTTGCGGATGCGGGGGATCCCGCCCGGATTGATGCCGTCAAGGTCAGCACCTGGGATCGCCAGCCTCTTCCGGGAGGAACCTTGCTGCATATCGACGATTGCCGCTGGTTCGGAGCCGCGGCCAGTGCTGCCACCGCGGTTCACCTTGCCGTGCCGGGTCGGGACGTTCTGTGGCAATCGCTGGCGGCTGGGTGTGCGTTGACGTTGGGCGCCGAGCCCGGGCACGCGCGGTTGCCGACGTCCGTTCTTCCGAAAGACGAGCAGGTCATTCGCCGCTGGTCTGAGCTTCGGGGCGATCTCAACCACCGCCGCGCGGAGGGCGATGCCGCGCGGCGACGATTCTGGGACGAGAGGCGGCAAGTCGACGCCAACCTGGCGGCACTTCTGGACCGGGTCTGGACATGGTAGAACAGTGGTTGTGGCGGCAGTGGACGCGTCGCGGACCGTTCGCGGCGATGATGTTTCCACTGTCGCTTGTCTATGCAGGACTCGCTGTCTGGCGGCGTAACCGGGCGGACACCAGGCAGCGTCACGTCTTCCTGCCCTTGAAGGCGGTGATTGTCGTTGGCAATCTGAGCGTCGGCGGAAGTGGCAAGACCCCGATGACGGCGTGGGTTGCTCGGCGGCTTGTTGCCGCGGGTTTTCGTCCAGGCATCGTCAGCCGCGGCTATGGACGACGTCATGGCAACGACAGCCTGCTGGTGCGTCCCGGCGCCGATCCCTCCGTGGTTGGCGACGAACCGATCCTGCTGGCTCGGAATACCGGTGTTCCGGTATGGGTGGACCGCGACCGGTTGCGCGCTGCGCGTGCGCTGGCGGAACAGCAGGGTGTCGACGTGGTCATTTCGGACGACGGGCTGCAGCACCATGGCTTGCAGCGTGACATCAGCATCCTGATGCTGGATGGGCAGCGCCGTTTCGGCAATGGCTTATGCCTGCCCGCGGGACCGCTCCGGGAGCCGAGGTCTTCCGCCGAGCGGGCCGACTTCGTGGTCAACACCGGTGGTCCCGCGGAGCCCGGTGAACATCTGATGGTGCTGGTCCCGTCGCAGTCTGTTCACAGTGTGGCCTGCCCCGGGGTTACGTGTTGCCTGCGGGATCTGGGCGATGGGCCGGTGCATGCTGTCGCCGGTATTGCCAATCCCGAGCGATTTTTCCAGGCCCTTGTGGCTGCAGGGCTGGAGGTGATCCGGCACCCTTTTCCCGATCATCACCGGTTTCGTGCCCGCGATATCCGCTTCGGTGATTCCAGGCCGATCCTGATGACCGAGAAGGATGCCGTAAAATGCCGCGACTTTGCCGACGATCGCCATTGGTTCTGGCCGGTATCGGCGCAGCCTGACAAGGACTTCGAAGAGGCGTTGCTGCGACGTCTCGAAACGACCATACGGCTCAAACACCTGGGGTAAAAATGATGGATAAGCGTCTGCTCGACATTCTCGTCTGCCCGGTCACGAAGGGACCGTTGCGCTATGATCGTGATGCTAACGAACTGATCTCGGTTTCCGCCGGCCTGGCTTACCCGATACGTGACGACATTCCGGT
>SLHN01000034.1 GCA_007136145.1 Thioalkalivibrio sp. | reverse complement strand
GTTCGACCCCGGAGGGGTCGCAGCCCAGGTTCCGGGCTAATGCCGCCGGTGCCGCCGGGGAGGGTATGCCACCGGGTGCCACCGGGGACACACCACATGCCACCGGGGACACACCACAAAGCGGTCCGAGGTTGACGGACTCACTGCCCTGGCTCCCTTCTCCCCCGGCTCGGCGGGGGAGAAGGGTTGGGAATGAGGGGGCACAGGCAACCCACACGCTGACTCCGCCGCGCCGGTGCCGCTACCATCCACCGCAGAGGCCTCACGGCCGGCACCCCAAGATGCAGTGTCCCTGTGTTGCCCCAAGATGCAGTGTCCCTGTGTTGCCACCGGATGCTGATCCTACCCTTCATGGGGCGTTCCGGCGACTATCCCATCAATCGACGTGGGCGCGATCGATCGTCAGTAAAGCGCTGTCGATCAGATCGAGGGCGGAGCTGAATGAATCGTCGACGTAGTAGAGCGCCCACATTTCCGCGTCCGATTCGTCATCCGGTTCGCGTTTGGGGTATCCGCGCAGTTCCAGCAGTTGAAAACTGCGAGGTAGGCTGTTGTCGATTTCGACGGCGTGGACCAGGGAGGGTTGGTTGTCACCGGGTTGGTTGATTTCGAGCAGCAGGCTGTAGGGCGTGGATTCGTCTGCGCTTCGCGGGAGGATGTAATCGGCGGGATCGAAGGAACCGTTCGGGGTCGCTGAGGAGACGGCATCGACTTCGCCGAGTTGTTCGGCCTCACGTTTGGCTTTCTGCCAACCGGCGTGTTTGAAAGTCCAGTAGGGCAATTCGTACTCGGCAGCGGGGGCGAGCAGGGTTTTGATGTGGTAGCCACCCTGATTCTCCAGCCAGATCGCGACCTGTGGCGGCGACTTGGCGTGATAAGCCGGCCCCGTTCGGACGGTCAGACGCAGCTGGTAATCCGGTGTGGGATGGTAATCGAAGACCATTTCTTCGTCGTCCATTTGGAAACGTTCGATGGCCGGGCCGAGGTTACCGCTCCAGCTCAGCAGCACTCGGATCGGCGGCGGTTGCCACCAGAACAGCAGAGTCAGGACGGACGTGACAGCGAGGGCCAGCCCCAACAACTGACCGCGTAGGTAGTTGGTGAGCGGGCGGCGATTGTTGATCACGTGCAGCCCGACCAGGGCGACGAAGACGAATCCCATCAGTGAATGGAGGCCGACGATACCGACGGAAAACGGCAGGACGAAGGCGATGATCCCGGTCACCGCCAGGACGACAAACGTCAGCGCGGTGAGCAGCGAGACGGCGGGGCGGCGGAATCCGTCAAGACGGGGCATCGGGCGGTCAGGCATCGCCGGGGATGATGGCATCGTGGCTGCGGAGCAAATCGTGGATTTCCCGCAGCGGCACTTCCAGCGGCGTGGTCGCCTGTTTTGCGGCCAGGGCAGCCGCGACACCGGCCGCCTGTCCCATCCCCATGCACGAGGCCTGCACCCGCAATCCCGAATTCGCTAACCGGTCGCTGCTGACGCAGCGTCCAGCGACCATCAAGTTGCGGCTGCCTTTGGGGACCAGCGCGCGGAGCGGGATGGTGGGAACCTTGCCGGGTTTTAGCGGTTGCGGTTTGACCCCTGATTTGGTGTGCAGATCGACCGGATAAAACGCATAACAGATGGCATCGTTAAAGACACGACCGGACGTGTAGTCGCCGACCGTGATCAAGGTTTCTCCCTCGATGCGGTAGCTTTCACGAAAACCGGTCTCGGGCTGCAGGTGCATCAGGCGTTTCTGTTCCTGGCGCACCTTCTGGAGGATCGATTTTCGTCCCGTCAGGTTGGCCACGGTCGCAGTTCGCGAATTGGTCGAATCCGCGCCGTGAACATAGAGCCGGTGGATCTGATTCCGTCCCGGCTCGTGGGCTTCCCCCAGCATAAAGAGAAACGATCCGGGCTGACGTTCTTGTTCACGCAGACGCGGCAATCCCAGCAAGCCGACCACTTCGGCTCCACCGGTGCAGTCGATGATCTGTTGGCAACGTACTCGGCGTCTCGTACCGAATCCCACGCAATCGACCTGCCAACCGTCGTCGAGTTTGGTCACCGACTGGGGGAACTCGTAGTACGCGATCTCGACCCCCGCATCGGCACATTTCTCTTCCGCCAGAATCGCATAGAGAAACTGATTGATGTAAACCTGATTATGCCAATGACGTTGAGGCACTTTGGCGAAATCCGGAAGCTGACCTTCGTCGAGTGCAACGCACTCCTTGACCAGTTCCCAACCGATGCCGGCAATGACCTGTTTCCCCCAAGCATCGAACAGTCCGGGAAATGCCACGCCACCGGTCGTCATCGTGCCGCCCAACTGGCTGTTTCGCTCGAGCAACAACACACGCGCGCCAGCCCGCCCGGCCTGAATCGCTGCGATGGTTCCCGCTGTGCCCCCACCGACCACCAGCACCTCGACGTCGACACTGGTCTCGGGCTCGACGGTCTCGGGCCGGTTGGCGGCGCTGACCTCAGTGGTGGAGGCGATACCGAGCCCCAGTCCTGCGGTTCCGATCACGGAACTCTGAATGAAGTTCCTGCGAGTGCTATTCATGTTATGGACTCCCGAACGTTGATTGTATCGGAGCAGCGAAATCGATTGGCGAATCGCGGTGGCGGACGAAGCGGAGCGGCGCCATCGACGAACACGGCTGGCGAAGAGTTGCAGGCAGATCGAGGTCGAACGACGAGTCATCGTAGCCGACCGCGGCTGAGCGCAACAACCCTTTCCCGAAGGCCGGCCCGCTGCCTTGGTTGCTCCCCTTCGGTTCCCTTCGCGCGGCCATTATCGCCTCTTTGCCGGTCGTGGTACCGGTGAGCGGTTCCCGAGTGAGCGTTCGTGCGCCAGCGTGGTAGGTCGGTCACCGTTCTCGCCTGCGGCCCGGATTGGGTACGATCGGGCGACGATGAGTCCGACTCCGCATCTCTTCGAGACGCGAAGCTGGCGACCGGAAGTAGCCCCGGGTGAGCATAGGCTCGCTTCGCGAGCCAAGCGTAACCCGGGGTAATAGGACT
>SLHN01000053.1 GCA_007136145.1 Thioalkalivibrio sp. | reverse complement strand
TCCGACAGGCTGCTACGATTCTAGAGTTTGCGGCGGCGCCGGACCGCCTCGGCCAACAGACGCAGCGATGCATCGGAGTCATCCCAGCCCATGCACGCATCGGTGATACTCTGCCCGTACACCAGCGGCCTGCCGGGGATGATATCCTGCCGTCCGGCCAGCAGATGGCTTTCCAGCATCAAACCAACGATACGGCGATCGCCGCGCCCAACCTGCTCACCCACAGACTGCGCCACATCGACCTGCCGGGCCGGATCCTTGCGGCTGTTGGCGTGACTGCAATCCACCATCACCACCTCTGGAAGCTCAGCCGCGCGCAGCTGGCCGCAGGCATGATCAATACTTTCGGCGTCGTAATTGGGCTGGCGCCCTCCACGAAGAATGATATGGCAATCCTCATTCCCCGCAGTGGAGAAAATCGCGGAACGGCCAGCCTTGGTCACGGACAGGAAATGATGCGGCCGCGAGGCGGAACGAATCGCGTCGATCGCCACTTGGAGACTGCCGTCGGTGGAATTCTTGAATCCGACCGGGCACGAGAGCCCCGACGCCAGCTCCCGGTGTACCTGACTCTCGGTGGTGCGCGCGCCGATCGCACCCCAAGAAACCAGATCGGCGATGTACTGCGGACTGATCAGATCCAGATATTCGGTTGCGGCAGGCATACCCTCGACCGCGAGATCCCGTAACAGGCCGCGGGCAACGCGCAATCCCTTGTTGATATGAAAACTGCCATCCAGCTCCGGATCATTGATCAGACCTTTCCAGCCCACCGTGGTCCGTGGCTTCTCGAAGTAGACACGCATTACCACTTCCAGCGCATCGCCGAGTTCCCGCCGCAGGTTGGCCAACCTGCGGGCATATTCCATGGCCGCATCGACATCGTGGATCGAACAGGGGCCCACGACCACCAGCAACCGGTCATCCTCGCCGTGCAGGATACGGTGAATCGCCTGGCGCGCATGATAAACCGTCGCGGCCGCCGCGTCGGTCATCGGAATCTCGTCACGCACAACCTCGGGCGCGGAGACTTCCTGTATATCCTTGATTCTCAAATCATCGGTTGCAAAAGTCATGGTGATCCCAGTGACACTACGGCGTTGGAGAAAGGGCCGGTCTCAGGCCTTCGATCAATTGTTGAATGCGCGCATGCTGCATTTTCATCGCAGCCTTGTTGACCACCAGCCGCGAACTGATCGGCGCAATCAGTTCCAGCGGCGCAAGGCCGTTGGCTTTCAGCGTATTGCCGGTGTCCACCAGGTCGACAATGTAGTCGGCAAGCCCCACCAGAGGAGCCAGTTCCATGGAGCCGTACAACTTGATGATTTCGACCTGTCGGCCCTGAGCGGCGAAATGACGCTGGGTAATGTTCACGAACTTGGTGGCGATCCGCAGCCGTTCGGTTCCGGTCACGTGATCCGGGCGACCCGCGAGCATCAGCCGACAACGGGCGATGCCCAGATCCAGCGGTTCGTAAAGGCCAGCGGCACCATGTTCCATCAGCACGTCCTTTCCCGCCACGCCAACGGCCGCCGCACCATACTGCACATAGGTCGGGACATCGGTTGCGCGCACCACCACGATGTTCACATCGGGCCGGCTGGTCTCGATAATCAGCTTGCGCGTCTTCGCCGGATCCTCGAGCGGCACGATTCCCGCCCGCTCCAGCAACGGCAGCGTCTCTTCCAGAATGCGGCCCTTGGACAGGGCAATGGTCATTGCTTGTGCTGTATTCATTTCAGGCCGGCTCCCTGTGGATGATAGCGCCGATCTGACTCAGCTTTTCCTCGATGCACTCGTAACCCCTGTCGATATGGTAGATCCGATCCACCGCGGTCTCACCATCGGCGACCAGGCCGGCCAGGATCAGACTCGCCGAAGCCCGCAGATCCGTGGCCATGACAGGCGCGCCACGCAACGCCTCGACACCAGTGACGATCGCCGTGTTGCCCTCGATTCGTATGTCGGCACCCATGCGCTGCAATTCCTGCGCGTGCATGAATCGGTTCTCGAACACTGTTTCGATCACCGACGCCGTGCCGGTTCCGACGGTATTCATGGTCATCATCTGCGCCTGCATGTCGGTGGGAAAGGCCGGAAACGGGGCTGTTCGCAGGTTGACACACTTTGGCCGTCGACCACGCATGTCCAGCTCGATCCAGTCGTTCCCCGTTTCGACCCTGGCACCGGCCTCGACCAGTTTCACCAGCACCGCATCGAGAAGCCCGGGACGCGTGTTTTTCGTCCGTACCCTGCCACGGGTGATCGCACCGGCCACCAGAAAGGTTCCTGTCTCGATGCGGTCGGGCATGACCTCATATTCACACCCGGTCAGTTTCCTGACTCCAACAACCCGTATGGTATCCGTCCCCGCTCCCTGGATTTTCGCCCCCATGCGTATCAGGAATTCGGCAAGGTCCACTACCTCCGGCTCGCGCGCGGCATTCTCGATCAGTGTCTCGCCATCGGCCAGGGTGGCCGCCATCAGCAGATTCTCGGTACCCGTAACCGTCACCTGGTCGAAGACGATTCGTGCACCCTTGAGACGATCCGCACGGGCCCGAATGTACCCTGCCTCGACATCGATGTGAGCACCCATCGCCTCCAGTCCTTTCAGGTGGAGATTCACCGGCCGACTGCCAATCGCGCAGCCGCCGGGCAGTGATACCTCGGCCTCACCGAACCTCGCCAGCAATGGCCCCAATACCAGGATCGATGCACGCATGGTCTTGACGAGCTCGTAAGGCGCCACGCATTGTCTCAGCGTGGTCGGGTCCACCTCGATCCGCATGCGCTCGTTCACGGTCAGGGTGACACCCATACGCCCAAGCAATTCCATGGTGGTCGTCACATCCTGGAGATGCGGCACATTGCCAATCATTACCGGGCTATCGGCCAGCAAGGTGCCGGCGAGGATGGGTAGAACCGCGTTTTTCGCTCCGGAAATCCAGACCTGCCCCTCGAGCGGACGGCCACCGGTCACAATCAGTTTATCCATGGATGACTCGGAAGGGTGCCCGGCCGAGACAGGGACACGAAGGAAAAACGCCCATGATAACAAAACCTG
>SLHN01000309.1 GCA_007136145.1 Thioalkalivibrio sp. | reverse complement strand
GCGCGTGTTCCGTAGGGATGAGAAGACGAGGGGTTGCCGAAGTGCTCGGCAAGAAAGGGCTTCATCGCCTCGAAGACTTCCGGGGCGATCGGTGTGGTGGCGTTGTAATCGAGATAGATGGGTTCGTCCAAGGTGTTTACCCGCAAGAGGTTGGTTCGGTGTTGTAGATATCCGGCTCCTGGTGCGGTGGGTTCATCAACACCGGGGGCACGAGTTACGTGGCCCGGTTCGGATGCGCTGGGCCCCACCTTGATACGCGTCAAGGCGCCTCGTGCGAGAGCATGCGCAAAATACACCATGCCTGCATCAGGAGAGTGACCGAGATGCGTAGATTACGCCGTTCCAGCAGAAATCCCAGTACCGGTGACCCTGGGATCGACGGTCGTCACAGGGCGCTGGTCGGCATCATCGGGGAGATGGCGACAGCGCTTCAGACCACCGAGCACTGCCAGGACATGAACGATTTCTACGATGACCTGGTGGAGCTTGCCGAGCAAAGGTTCGATGATGCGGCGCAAGGCGAGTGGGTGGAGACGGAATCGGATGCCCGATTCCAGGAGTTTCTGAACGAGCGCATGCCCTTGCCGGCGCGCGACGGACCCGCCTGCAAGGATTGCGGACTCTGCGAGCTGCTCGAGGAGCAGGTCACCGACTGGCTGGCGGGCGCGGCGGCCGGGTCGCGAAGCGGCGAGAACGTCTCATCCTTTTGACTTTCGATTTCACGTTAAACAATTCCATGCAATGCCTCGGACTGAGTGCGCCGCTCGCAGCAGGTGGTGAGGCGACTGAAAAAAGACTATATTAAGTCCACTCATTTCAGGAGCAGAGCCGTGCGCTACTCATCCCAAGTCAAGCCCATCAGCTACCTCAAGGCCAATGCCGCCGAGGTACTGACCCACCTTGCCGAAAACCGGGAGCCCTTGGTCATCACGCAGAACGGGGAAGCCAAGGCCGTGCTGCAGGACGTTGCCTCCTTCGAGGAAACGCAGGAAACCCTGGCACTTCTGAAGATCCTGGCGCTCGGCCAGCAGGACGTCGAGGCCGGTCGCGTCAAGCCGGTTGGTGACGTGGTGGCGCGTCTGCGTGCGAAGCGGACCGCGGTCTGATGGCCGACAGGCCGATGCGCTACGCGGTTCTGCTTACGCACGGCGCAGAGCAGGACCTGGAGTCCATTTACGACTACATCCGCGAGTTCGATGGTCCGGAGCAGGCGGACCACGTGCTCGAACGTTTGCTGGAGGTTGTGGAGGGGCTCGTCGAGTTTCCTGACCGGGGTAGCTATCCGAAGGAACTCGCGGCGCTGGGCATCAAGGATCACCGCCAGGTGGTGTTCAAACCCTACCGGGTGATCTATCGCGTCCTGGACGACCGGGTAGTCATTTACCTGATCGTCGATGGTCGCCGGGACATGCAGTCCCTGCTGGCGCGCCGGCTTCTGGGCATTTGACCCGCAGCATCCGGCACGTTTCAGTTGCAGCAGGCCTGAGGGCCGAGGGGCGCGACGTGGACTGCTGTCGAGGCTACCCGCAGGATCCTGGCGACGGCGCCGCTCTTGTATCCTACCCTCGACAGGTTGCTAGATCAGGGCCGATCCGATACCGACCGCTGCGCCAACCGCGGCCCCGAGGGCGCCGCAGAGCAACGATCGCAGGGTCAGCCATTTGGTGCGCGCGCCGAGCGAGCATGCAATGTAGAAGGCCAGGAATCCAAGGGCGG
Organism: Thioalkalivibrio sp.; assembly: GCA_007136145.1. GTDB lineage: Bacteria > Pseudomonadota > Gammaproteobacteria > Ectothiorhodospirales > Ectothiorhodospiraceae > Thioalkalivibrio. The sequence goes on along the minus strand of SLHN01000309.1, from coordinate 1,357 downwards.
CCAGAGCCAGCACCTCGCGTGACAGGATAGCGGAAACGACGACGTCCATTCGGTTCTCCAGGGTTGCGGGACGAGTCAAGGGGATACCCACCGTCGGCGAGACGCCGGTTTGGGGTGGGCGCTTTCGGGAAAAGAAAGGTTCGAAAACAGGGAATGATCATTGTGAATAGTGTTCAGGCGGAAAGGATTCGTGTTCGGTACGGTGCTGGAATACATCAGGAACCGATCAGTTGCCGGTAAATCGCCGGCAGCGCAGCGGGCAGGGCGGCGGGGCGCCGCACGATCGCGAAGCCGCCGCGGCCGAATAGTCGGGGCAGGTACTGTTGTGCCTCCTGGTCGACGGTGACTCCGAACACGACCAGACCCGAGCGGCGTGCCTCCAGCACCGCCCGATGGCTGTCCTCGATGCCGAACCGGCCCTCGTAGTGATCCATGTCGTTGGGCTTGCCGTCGGTCAGCATCAGCAGCAGGCGATGCCGTGAGGGTTGCCGCAGCAATTCGGCGCTCACGTGCCGGATCGCCGGCCCCATGCGGGTGTAGTGTCCGGGCTTGAGTGCCTGCACGCGGCGTTCGACCACCGTATTGAGACATTCGTCGAAACGCTTCACATGGCGCACCCAGACCTGATGCCGCCGCTGCGAGGTGAAGGTGTACACCGCGAATTCGTCGCCACAGGCGGCGAGCCCGTGTACCAGCGCGAGCAGCGCCTCCTTCTCGACATCGATCACGCGCCGGTCCTCGACCCAGGCCTCGGTCGACAGCGAAACATCGACGAGGATCGCCACCGCCAGATCGCGTGACTGCTCGCGGTGCGACAGGTAGATGCGGTCCGATCCGGCACCACCCGCGGCAATGTCACAATACGAGCGGACGACGGCATCGGTATCCAGGTCCGGTCCGTCCATCTGCGCGCGCAACTGTTCGCGCCGGGGACGCAGTGCCTCGAACTGCTGGCGCACCCGGCGAATCCGGCGCCGTGTGGCGGCATCGGGTTGCCAGTCCTCCCCCTCCTCGGCGGAGGGTTCGGCGATCACCACACAATGGTCGGGCAGGTACTGTTTCTTGCGGTAATGCCATTCCGGGTAGGTGTAGACGCCGCGCAGCGGTTGCTCGTCGATTGCCTGAGGTGCGAGGTCGAGATCCATCCGGAGTCGGTTCGACGCCTCGCGGCGATGGCCGGTGACGGTGAGCTGTTCGAGTTGATCCGACGCCTTGCGCGCACTGTCGGGGTCGTCGTCCTCGACCGGGCGGTTCACGTTCACCATCTCGGCCCAGGCCAGCATCTTTTCGAAGCGGTTCAGCAGCAGCGGGTCGTCACGCTCGGTCTGATCGAGGCGCCGGCGTTCGGCGCGGCGCT
>SLHN01000084.1 GCA_007136145.1 Thioalkalivibrio sp. | reverse complement strand
CGCCGACAAGGCAGGCTTCCACCAGGGGCGGAATCGGGATATTCCGAACTGTGCCCGCGAAGCCGGTTTCCGCGGTGCCTCTGTTGTAATCTGGATTCGGTGTCAACGGGTCAGAACCAGGGGGAACCCATGTCGTTACGATTTATACAATCCGCCCGGCTTTCCTTGCGCGTGGCGTTCCTTTTTCTTGCGCTGACGATTGGTGCCTGTGCCAGCGAGGACCGCGCATCTTCCGCTGCATCGGCCGACTATCGGGTGGTGTCATTGGCTGATGAACTGGCGCATCCCTGGGCGATGGCGTTCCTGCCCGATGACAGTATTCTGATCAGCGAGCGCCCAGGCCGAGTGCGCATCTTCCGGGACGGTGCGCTCCTGCCGGATCCTGTGCCAGGTCTCCCAGCGATCACGGCGATCGGGCAGGGTGGCTTGCTGGATTTGGCCCCGCACCCGGATTTCGAGCAGAATCGCTGGCTGTATTTCACCTATGCTGCGTCGATAGACAACGGTGTGACGACCCGGCTCGCCCGGGCGCGTTTCGAAAATGATCGCTTGCACGACGTCGAGATCCTGTTCACCGCGAAGCCCGCGAGCCGGGGTGGTCGCCATTTTGGCAGCCGCATCGTGTTCGACCGGGACGGCTACGTGTTCGTTTCGGTGGGCGACCGCGGCGATATGCCGCGCGCCCAGCGCCTCGATGATCACGCCGGCACGATCGTGCGTCTGCACGATGACGGGCGGATCCCCGAGGATAATCCCTTCGTCGGCCGCGACGACGCGCTTCCGGAGATCTACGCTTACGGAGTGCGCAATCCCCAGGGTATGGTCCTGCATCCCCGGACTGGCGCGCTCTGGGAACACGAGCACGGCCCACGCGGCGGCGACGAGGTCAATATCATCGAGGCCGGTTTGAACTATGGCTGGCCGGTGATCACGCACGGGATCGACTATTCCGGTGCGCGGATCGGCGACGGGATTCGCGAAAAGGAGGGCATGGAGCAGCCACTGCATTACTGGACGCCCTCGATTGCGCCCTCCGGCATGGCTTTTTATCAGGGCGATGCGTTCCCGAGCTGGGAAGGCGAACTTCTGGTCGGGGCATTGGCCCATCGACACCTGGCACGTCTGAACTTCGATGCCGACAATCGCGTTGTGTCCGAAGTCCGCATGCTGGAAGCCTGGGGCAGCCGGATTCGCGACGTGCGCGTGCGCGATGGCCTGATCTACGTGCTGACCGATCACGATCCCGGGGAGTTGCTGCGCATCGAACCGGCTGACAACCGCTGAGGAGACATGGATGTTGTTCGCCGCCATGCACAAGACCCGGATGCCAGATCCTTCCGAAGCCCTGCCCGGGCGCGATGCCGCGATGCCGATTCCGGCCCGTCATGCGGTCCTGGACGCGCCGCTGGCGCCGCCGTACCCAGAGGGTATGCGGACGATCCACTTCGGAATGGGGTGTTTCTGGGGCGCCGAGCGGTTGTTCTGGGCGTTGCCAGGTATATACACCACGGCGGTAGGCTACGGCGCGGGATTTACCCCGAACCCGACGTACCGCGAAGTGTGTTCCGGATTGACGGGGCACAATGAAATCGTGCGGGTCGTCTTCGACCCCGAGGGAATTTCGCTCGAGACTCTGTTCAAGGCCTTCTGGGAAGGGCATGACCCTACCCAGGGGATGCGCCAGGGCAACGATGTCGGAACCCAGTACCGGTCCGGCATCTATGTTTCGGTTCCGGAGCATCTGCCGTTGGCGGAGGCCAGTCGGGAGCGTTTCACGGGTGCCCTGAGCAATGCCGGCCGCGGCCCGATCACGACCGAGATCGCGCTGCTCGACCGTTTCTTTTTCGCCGAGGAGTATCACCAGCAGTATCTGGCAAAGAACCCTGGCGGCTATTGCGGTCTGGGCGGTCTGAATGTCTCCTATCCAGCGCGGGCCTGATCAGGCCGGTTCTTCTCCATCCCGCGCGTCGCTGCCTTCACCAGCGCCCGAAACAGACGTTGCTGCGTCTGTTTCTGCGGCAGGTATTCGGGATGCCACTGCACCCCGACGTTCCAGCCCTGCTCGGCCTCGATGGCCTGAATTACGCCGGTGGCCTCGCAGGCAGCCACCCGCAGTCCCTTTCCCAGCTTGTTCACGGCCTGGTCGTGCAAAGCGTTTACCCACAGGTCTTCGCGATCGAACAACGCTGCCAATCGGGTTCCCGGTTTCAGGGTGATGTGCTTTACCGGCAGCAGGCTGCGGGCTTGAGGAATCTCCACGTAGAACCCATCCAGATTCCGATTCAGTGTTCCGCCCAAAACCACGTTGAGAAGTTGCATGCCACGGCAGATACCCAGCACCGGCTTGTGTTCGTCGAGTGCACGGTTGATCAGGGCCTTTTCCATCCGGTCGCGTTCCTTGTCCAGCGTGCCGCCGTGCGACTGAAACATCCGCCGCAGCAGCCAGAGGATCGGATAAAAGGCGTAACCGAACAGGCGTTGCGACCAGCGGCGCTCCGCCGCCTGGATGTCGCTTACACCCGGACCCTCGAAATCTCCGTACATCGAAGGGTCGACGTCGGCGCCGCCACCGACAATCAGGGCATCGAATCGGCAGTAATGGCACGGCTGGGCGGGACGGATGCGGATGGCCCGGCCACCGGCGCGACGCACGGCCAATGCCGTGAAGAACCATGCCAGCCATCCGCCGTGGTCCGGACCGGTGATCGCGACCAGTGGCGGCTGCGGTCTGGAGCCGGTGTGGTCGCCAGCAGAGGCCGCGCGTTCAGGCTCAAAACCAGTCACGGATGCGCTTTGCCCACTCGTCAGTGAGCTGTCCGAGGGCCTGAGCCGGCCGCTGCAGGAAATCCTGGCTTGCCGCTTCGAGGCGTTCCGGATCCGCTGCCAGGTGTTCCACTTCGGCCCAGCCGTTGAACGGGCGCGCAAGAGTCCAGTCGGGGTCGTCGATTTCGCAGTTGGGCAGGCGGTAGTGCAGGGCCGGGCGGGGCTTGATCAGTTCGCGCTCCACTGGTGCGGCCAGCACGCGCTCAGGGTCGATCTCGGCGAACAGGGGGAGCATGTCCAGCGGTCGGTTGCGGGTGGGGT
>SLHN01000301.1 GCA_007136145.1 Thioalkalivibrio sp. | reverse complement strand
GAGGACACCGAGGACAGGAGCGCCGAAAGCATGAGGTCTCGTGTTCATTGAGCAAGCGGCGCGGAAAGCCTGTTCGCACAGGGCGCAGCATTGCCGCACACGCCCGGAAACCATTCATCCATGGAGGTTCGATGCACCAGTCCACCCATACCCTGACCATTTCGACGAAAGGAAAGGGTCTTTACGAGTTCACCAACGCGATGAACGCGTGGGTCGGCCAGTCTGGCATCCACACCGGGCTACTCACGGTGTTCGTCCAGCACACGTCGGCCAGCCTGCTGATACAGGAAAACGCGGATCCCGACGTCCAGGCCGACCTCGAGGATTTCTTCGAGCAGCTGGCACCGGAGAAGTCGACCGGCTACCGGCATCAGTCCGAGGGTCCGGACGACATGCCAGCGCATCTGCGTGGTGCCCTGACCCAGACGCAGCTCAGCATCCCGGTCATGGACGCGTCACCGGCCCTGGGAACCTGGCAAGGCGTGTTCCTGTTCGAGCATCGCCGCGCCCCGAACCAGCGTCGGGTCATACTGCACCTGCTCGGCGAATGATCCGCGCATCAGCCGCGCGGACCCTGGAACTGGCGGGCCAATGGCTAACTGGCATGGCCATGCATGCCACCCTGATACATGATCCGTGCACGCGACTTTCACGCTGACACCACCCACGGCGAACAAGGAATTCGAATGATCGATGTCGCCATCGTGGCGTTCACGACCTTCTTCGTGACCGTTGGTCCTGTCGACGTTGCGGTCGTCTATGCCGCCCTGACCCCACGCCATTCCCAGGTGGCGCGTCGGCGAATGGCGGTGCGTGCGACCCTGGTCGCGACTGTGATCCTGCTCGGTTTCGCACTGCTTGGCGAGACGGTCCTGAGCTGGCTCGGAATATCGATGCCGGCACTGCGGACGGCCGGGGGAATCCTCCTGCTGCTGATCGGTATCGACATGGTCTTTGCGCGGCAATCCGGCGGCGTATCCGCAACCGAGAGCGAGACCCGAGAGGCGTCCAGCCGCTCGGACATCTCCGTCTTTCCTCTGGCTACCCCGCTGATCGCGGGACCCGGCGCGATGGGGGCGGCCATCCTGCTGATGGCCGGCACCGGAGGCGACACCCGGGAGCAGGCCATCGTTCTGGCCATGCTGCTTCTGGTACTGACGCTGACCCTGATCTGCCTCCTGACCGCGATCCGGATCCAGCGACTGCTGGGAATCACCGGAGCGCAGGTTCTGACCCGCGTTCTGGGCGTCCTGCTCTGTGCACTCGCGGTCCAGTTCGTCTTCGATGGCATCGATGCCAGCGGCATCCTTACCTGAGACCCACCATCCTGGGAGCCTGCCGTCACTGGCCGCCGCCGTCGCGATTCGCCCAAGCCTCACGGCACCCGGCGCTCGTCAATTTACTGATTGATCCAGCGACCCTGGGAATCCCGGCAGGCGGTTCCGACAATGGTTTCCGCCCGACCATCGATCTCGCCATGGACCTTGTACTCGCGGCAATCCTGCCCGGCAGTCTGGAAGGTACGGGTCGGAGTCGTCTCAAAGGTATTCCCGGTATTCGGGTTGCTCCAGGCGACCGTTCGGTGATCCGGCGCGGTTTCCAAGGTGCGGTGAACCTGCCGCTGGTCGGTCGCATCCATGCTGCGCCCGATCGCCCCACCGATTGCCGCGCCGGCAAGCGTACCGGCAATGATCGCAGCGGTCTGACCACGACCACCACCGACCTGCGTTCCGAGCAGGCCACCGAGCACGCCGCCCACCACGGCCCCAGTCTGCTGCTGTGTGGGCTGTGTTGTCGCGCAGCCACCCAGGCTAAGCGCCAGAAGCCCCACCGCACCTGCTTTCATCCATTTCATCGCGTTGCCTCGTCTCGTTTCAGTGACCCGTGGCAGAGAGCGCACTGCCTATGTTTTGATCATCATAGTTCAACCTGCCTGAACGCACGGTGAAGCGCCCCAAAGCCCGGCCTCTACAGGAAGCGACAACCAAAACCCGTGCGCAGTTCGGCCAGCGCCGCACCGCAACCCCCCCGTAGGGTGCCAATGAGCGCAGCGAATTGCGCCGTTCGAGCGCCCGGGAGCCGGACCTGGCGTGGTTTCGGTGCGGTTCGGCTACGCCTCACGGCACCCTACACACCTGAGACCCGGGTCCGAAGGGTGCCAATCCGTGCAGCGAATTGCACCGTTCAAGCCCCGGGAGCTGGACTCGGCGCGGCTTCGGCTTCGCCTCAAGATCCAGATGGCTTCAATGCGCGCTGCACGACGTCGGCCAATTCGCGGGAAATCCCTTCCCGCGACCCCAGGCGCTGTAGCGCCAGGTGCATCTGCCGGGAACGCTCCGGGTCCAGACGCTCCCAGCGGGTCAGCGGCCGCGCCAGCGCCGCGGCCGTCTGCGGGTTCAGCGCATCCAACCGGTCCAGATAGCCGACCAACCGCCGATATCCGGTGCCATCCTCCTGATGAAAATGCCGGTGATTCTGCGCCATGAACGGACCCAGCACCGCGCGTACCCGATTCGGATTCGACCATCGAAAACCTGGATGATCGAACAAGCTGTCCAGACGTTCGAAGCCGCCGGCAACCTGACTCGATGCCTCGAGTGCAAACCACTTGTCGAGCACCAACGGATCATCGCGATAGCGCCGCTCGAAGTCACTCAGCAGCTCCGCGCGCACCGGGTGATCGCTGTCGTTCAATGCGCCGAGCGCACCCATCCGCAACGTCTGGCTGCGTGCCTCGCGATACTGGCGAATGGCGGTCTCGATCGCACTGTCCGCCCCGACCGCGACTCCGATGGCCAGAATCTGGTTGCGCAGCCGGCGTTGTCCCATCGCCGCCGCGGTGAACTCTTCGTTATCGACCGCCTTCAGTCCCGGCTGCCGCTGTTGCAGGGCGCGATCAAGCGGACCAAAAACTGCTCGCTGCACCGCCAGCCGCGCTTGGTGAACCGCGATCGGATCCGCGGTTTCGAACCACTCCAGCAACTCGCGGTGCGCCGGCAGTTCGAGCAGGGCGGCAAGCAACACCGGTTCGACATCGGCATCATCGAGCAGCGCAGCCATTGCGGTCGTCAGCGTTGCCTCGAGTGCGGT
>SLHN01000043.1 GCA_007136145.1 Thioalkalivibrio sp. | reverse complement strand
GCGCGACCGTCGGTTGTCTGTTCGGGGAGTTGAGCACCCTCCAGGACCCGGAGCTGGCGCCATCGGTCGGTGTCTCGAACCGAGGCGAGATGTCTGTCCAGGCGGGCTTCCAGGGTTTCGCTCATTGCCAGTGCCCTGAACGCAATGGCGGGGACCAGACGATCATCGGCAGCTGGGCGCGCTGTTCATGCCTGAAGCGCACGCCGTGGCCGGCCGCGGCGTGGAAGTGGACGGGTAACATGGGCACGGTTCCGGTACAGATCGCGCCGTATTCAGGAGCGCACCGGTTCCCCGGTGCTGGCACGTGTCTCACGGTCGCTCACCTGCGGGCCTTCTTCGGTCGTTCCGCCTTCGGCCCGGATTCCCAGCCGATCGAACAGGTTCCGATCGTGGTCTGCCTCCGGGTTCGGGGTGGTCAGCAGCCGTTCGCCATGGAAAATCGAGTTCGCGCCGGCCAGGAAGCAAAGGGCCTGTAACTCGTCGCTCATATCGGTACGACCGGCCGACAGCCGAACGTGGGAACGCGGCATCAGAATTCGCGCCACCGCCACCGTGCGCACGAACTCGAAGGGATCGAGGGCTTCGGTCCCGAACAGGGGTGTGCCTTCAACCTGCACCAATAGGTTGATCGGTACCGACTCCGGGTGTTGCGGCAGGTTGCTGAGTTGTTGCAGCAGACGCGCTCGGTCACCGCGGGATTCCCCCATGCCCAGGATTCCGCCGGTGCAGACGCTCATTCCGGCTGCACGTACGTGGGCGAGTGTGTCCAGGCGATCCTGGTAGCTGCGGGTGCTGATAATCTCACCGTAGAATTCGGGAGAGGTATCGAGATTGTGGTTGTAGTAGTCGAGACCCGCGTCAGCGAGGCGCCGCGCCTGTGCCGGGGTCAGCATGCCCAGGGTCATGCAGGTTTCCAGACCGTGTTCGCGCACCGCCTGCACCATTTCGATCACGCGGTCGAGGTTCTTGTCGGTGGGGTTGCGCCACGCGGCGCCCATGCAGAACCGTGTCGCCCCCTGCGCACGGGCGTCGCGGGCCGCCTCGATCACCTCGTCGAGCGGCAGCAGCCGTTCCCGGTCCAGGGCGACGTCGTGATGCGCACTTTGCGGGCAGTAGCCACAGTCCTCGGGGCAGGCGCCGGTCTTGATCGAAAGCAGCGTGCTCACCTGCACCTGATTGGGGTCGAAATGGGCTCGGTGGACAGTCTGAGCCTGAAAGACAAGGTCGCTGAAAGGCAGGTCGAGAAGGGTCTCGATCTCGTTCGTGGTCCAGTCGTGGCGGGTGATGCTCATTCGGTGGGCTCCTCGGGTTCGACCTCGATCTTCACATCGTTCCAGTCCTGCCGGTAGATGCCAACCAGGGCAACGATGGTCCAGGGGATCAGGATGGCCGCCGCGATGACCCAGTAGCCACGGTAATAATTCAGGTCCGGCGGGAAAAAGGTGGCTACCACGATCAGCGAACCCATCAGCGCGTAGTAGCGGTAGGCGGCCCATTGAGTGAATTGGCCGACCCGGTCCTCCGGGTGGTGCCGGCACATCGCGTACACCATCATCGAGGCGCCGAACCAGAAAATCAGTGGTACGATCCCCATGATCGCGGCAATAATGGTGGCGATGCCCACCTCGCCGCTGACCAGGAACAACGGCACACCAGCCAGGGAGACGGCGATGAGATTGCCCCAGTCGAAGGTCGACGCGGCGCGACGGCAGGAGCGCCCGGAGACGGTCTTTGTAACCATGGAATGCGATCCGGAAAAAACCGACATCTTAGCATCGTGCCGGTAGCCCACCCAGCATTTCCCCCGCGACGATCAGGCCGTGCGACCCGATTGATCGAAGCGTGGGTGAGCAGGGCGGTGGCTGCGATGTATCCGGGCCGTTGCGTGCTTTGTCTGGCGCCGGCCGTTTCCGGTATCTGTGCAGGTTGCGCCGATGACCTGGTCTGGTCCGGACCTTCGTGCCCGACCTGCGCCGAGCCGTTGCCGGTGATCGGTCCTTGTCCAGCATGTCAACGCCGGCCGTCTCCGCTCGATATAGTCGCGGTCCCATTCGCCTACGCGTGGCCGTTGAGCCAGTTGCTTTTGGGCTACAAGAGCGGAAAGCGGCCGCAGCTGGTCCGGCCGCTGGCCAGCCTGTTGAACGACGGGGTGCCCAGCCAGATCACCCAGGATGTTGACCGGGTGATCGCGGTGCCGTTGCATGAAGACCGGTTTGCGCAGCGAGGCTTCAATCAGGCGGCGGAATTGGCCCGCGTGCTCTGCCGCTGCCGGGATCTTCCGCTGGATGCGCGCAGTGCCCGGCGTATCGTGGCTACCCCCAGCCAGCAGGGGTTGAGCCGCAGGGCACGCAAGGCCAACCTGCACGGAGCCTTCGTGGTCGACGGGGATCTTTCGGGTCTGCGGGTGCTGCTGGTGGACGATGTGATGACCACCGGGACCACGCTGGGTGTGCTTGCGCGCGAGGTGAGACGGGCGGGAGCCATATGGGTGGGCGCGGTCGCGCTCGCAAGGGCCTGACGTCTTTGCCGGAGGAACGCCCCTTGCGGATGCGGCGTCGGCGAATCGATCGGCCAGAGCGACGATTCGCGTGTGGTGCAGTTTGCCGCGGGAGAGTTCCCAGGCATCAGGTACCGGACGAACAATTTTTTCGCACGAACCCTTGCATTCGAGTCCGCTAAGGATTAACCTATTCGCATATTCAGAAACGCTAATGGATGGGTTGGGAGCCGGAAGCCGGTTTCAGTGCATCCACGCAACAGTTCTTTTTTTGCAGTACCGACCCTTGGCTCTGCCCGTGATGGATTTGGGATTCAGGGCCTACTACTCAAACCATAAGGACTCTTAATCATGCGCAACTCTCTCAAGCTTCTCGCCACCGCCGCTCTGGTTGGTGCCTTCGCTCTCCCGATGCACGCCAGCGCGCAGTGGGGCGCCCCCGGCTACGGTTACGGCCCCGGTTATGGTTACGCCCCTGGTTACGGCTACGGCCCTGGCTATGGTCGCGGCATGGGTGACATGTTCGGTTTCGGCGACATGTTCAGCGATTTCGACTTCAGTGCTCGTGGCCCGGGTCGCGGCTGGGGCCACGGCCGCG
>SLHN01000040.1 GCA_007136145.1 Thioalkalivibrio sp. | reverse complement strand
TGACAATGACACATGCACCGTGGCCGCGCGTCCGGGCGGGCCCACCGGCACCTCTCCACCCGCCACTTCCACGGGGTTGTCCCGCAGGTCCGTCACCGCCTCAGCCACCGTGGCGAAGCGGTCGAGCAGATACTGCGGAAACACCGAAAGCGACACCCTGGGCGTCTCTCCGTCACCCTCGGGATAAGTCGCCTCGACCTCCCAAAGAAGATTGGCCACCAGACCCGCCTCGTTCATGCCATCCGCCGTCGCGATGTCGTAGCCAGTCACGACCAGACTGCCATAGGTCGAGGTCCATGAAGCCGAACGCGGGCCAGCCGCCCCATCGCGTTCCATCCCGCGCGGCAACACCCACAGGTTGCTGACCATCGGCAGCTTCCAGTCCATGCTCCGCCCGGTGAGAACCCGATCCTCCGGTCCGAGATACACGGCACGGGTACAGGCCTCAGCCACCGAACCGGCAATCAGGGCGACCGCAAGGACTGGGGCCGCGAACGCGAGTTTGATCTGAACCATGGGACATCTCCTCTATGCCATCCGACGAACGTCGCATAACAGGGTACTCGTTCCCGGTACCCCGTAAAGCGAACACAGCGACGCACGCCATCCACCCTTCAGCGTTGCGCTTGCCGCACGTTCCGGAAATTGGGAATGAACAGTAAAGGATGGCTCGTGAGCGGCGTGCGGGCGGCAGCCAAGGGTCGACAGCGATCGGCAAGGCACGGCCGAGACCCGCGACCCGCCTTGGGGGTCGCGGTCTCCGAAAGCTGGCCGAACACGGGCGGGCTCTGCGGTGGCCGGACATCAAACCCGGCCCACCCGGCTCGCTACAGGCCCCCAAGTCCGACAGGCTGCTGGGCGGGCCAGATAGATGCCCGCCGGTTCAGATCGCGCAACCCTGCTACCAGCCGTTCGGATCGTCTGGTAGTGGGTCGGATGCGTCTTCATCGAACTGGAGGGTTTCTTCCAGGACGGTGTTTGCGGAGACAGGGTATAATCCGCGCCCCTTTCACCGCCGAGTCCGTCCCGAATGACCGCCAACCTGCGCAACATTGCCATCATCGCCCATGTCGATCATGGCAAGACCACCCTTGTCGACCAGCTTCTGCGCCAGTCGGGCACGCTGGATGCCCGTACCGAACAGGGCGAGCGGCTGATGGATTCCAACGCCATCGAGAAGGAACGCGGCATCACGATCCTAGCCAAGAACACCGCGATCCGCTGGAACGACTACCGCATCAATATCGTGGATACCCCCGGACACGCGGATTTCGGTGGCGAGGTCGAGCGCGTGCTGTCGATGGTTGATTCGGTGCTGCTGTTGGTCGATGCGGTTGACGGACCGATGCCGCAGACGCGGTTCGTGACCTCAAAGGCCTTCGCGATGGGTTTCAAGCCGATCGTCGTGATCAACAAGATCGACCGCCCGGGCGCCCGTCCCGATTGGGTCGTCGATCAGGTCTTCGACCTTTTCGACCGCTTGGGTGCGACCGATGAGCAGCTGGATTTCCCGATCGTCTACGCGTCGGCACTTCAGGGCTACGCTGGCCTGGACACCGATGTGCGCGACGGTGACATGACCTGCCTGTTCCAGACGATCGTCGATCGGGTATCGGCTCCCGATGTCGATGCCGAAGGTCCGTTTCAGATGCAGGTCTCCTCGTTGGACTACAACAGCTTCCAGGGCCTGATCGGCATCGGTCGAATCACGCGCGGGAAGATCCGGAGCAACAGCCCGGTCAAGGTGATCGATCGGGTCGGGCACGTGCGCAACGGTCGGGTATTGCAGATCATGGGTTTCCATGGCCTGCACCGCATTGAGGTTCCCGAGGCTTCCGCCGGCGATATCATCACCTTTACCGGGATGGACGAGCTGTACATTTCCGACACCCTTTGTGATCCGGCGAAGGTGGAAGCATTGCCGCCGCTGAACGTCGACGAGCCGACGGTCAGCATGACCTTCCAGGTCAATACCTCGCCGTTCGCTGGCCGTGAAGGCAAGTACGTGACCTCCAGGGTGCTGCGCGAGCGCCTGTTCGAGGAACTCAAGCACAATGTCGCGCTGCGCGTGGAGGAAACCGCCGACGCCGACAAGTTCAAGGTCTCCGGGCGCGGCGAGCTGCACCTGGGTATTCTCATCGAGAACATGCGCCGCGAGGGCTACGAGCTCGGCGTCTCGCGCCCGGAGGTGGTGCTCCGCGAACTCGAGGGGCAGGCATGCGAACCCTTTGAGCGTGTGGCGGTGGACATCGAGGAGGCGCACCAGGGCACGGTAATGGAGGCTCTCGGCATGCGCCGTGGCGAGCTTCAGGATATGGTTCCGGACGGCAAGGGGCGGGTGCGGCTCGACTACATCATGCCTTCGCGCGGCCTGATCGGCTTTCAGACCGAGTTCCTGACCTCGACTTCGGGTACCGGCATCATCCACCACGTGTTCGAGCACTATGCCCCGTTCAAGTCCGGTGCCATCGGCGCGCGGCCCAACGGCGTGCTGATCGCCAACGGTGCGGGCAAGGCGCTGGGATATGCGCTGTTCAACCTGCAGGAGCGCGGCAAGCTGTTCATCGGCCCGGGCGAGGAGGTCTACGAGGGCATGGTGATCGGCATCCACTCGCGCGACAACGACCTGGTGGTCAACCCGCTGAAGGCCAAGCAGCTCACCAACGTGCGGGCCTCCGGTTCGGACGAGAACATCATTCTGACACCACCGATCCGCATGACGCTCGAGCAGGCGATCGAGTTCATCGACGAGGACGAACTGGTCGAGGTTACGCCGAAAAACATTCGCATTCGCAAGAAATTCCTGCTTGAGCACGAGCGCAAGAAGGCCGCCCGCGCCAGCGCGTAGGGTGTCAACGAGCGCGGCGAATTGCGCCATTCGAAGTCCCGGGGCCTGAGGGACAGGGCTGACGCAGTACCGGTGCGGTTCGGCTGCTCCTCACGGCACCCTACGGTTGGCCTTCGCCGCGCAGTATCATTGACGGCCTGATCCTCCTCGGGCAACGCCGTGGATGCCTACCTCCTCAACGAAATTCTGATCGCGCTCATCGTGGTGACCTTCGCCGGAGCAGTGCACGGCACGTTCGGTCTCGGCTTCCCGATGGTCGCGACACCGGTCCTCGCACTTCTGACCGACGTCCAGACCGCCATTCTGCTCACGCTGGCGCCGAACATCGCGGTCAACCTATGGAGCATGCTCCGAGGCGGAAACCTGCGCGAGAGCGTCGGGCGTTTCTGGCCCGTGGCAGTATGGATGCTGGTCGGTTCGGCGATCGGAACACTGATATTGGTCGCAATGGATCCGAATCCATTCAGGCTTCTGCTTGCTGCGGTGATCCTGCTCTACCTGACGGGGGATCGCCTCAAGCGGCTGGACTGGAGCTGGATCTCGCGTCATCCACGTGGCGCCGGTGCGGGAGCCGGTTTTCTGGGCGGAGTCCTGGGTGGCACGGTAAATGTCGGTGGCCCCGCGTTGATGATCTATTTCCTCGAGATGCGGGTCTCGGCGTTGGTGGTGGTACAGGCGATCAACCTGGCTTTCCTGCTGGGTAAAAGCACCCAGGCGGCCACTTTTGCCGTTCTTGGTGTGTTGACTCCGACACTACTGCTGTTTTCGCTCCCGCTGGGCGTGATGGCGCTGGCAGGGCTGCGTTCCGGCATGTGGCTGCGCGATCGTTTCTCCGCGGATTCCTATCGCGGATGGTTGCGAGGTCTGTTGTGGTTTCTTTGCGCGCTGCTGGTCGTGCAGTTCTTCCGCGATCTGTGAAATCATCGGCGCGGCGAATTGCACCAGGAGTTGGCGCGAAGACCGTCAAGGAAAAGGCCGCTCAAGGGGTGCTTCCGACGAATCCGTCCGTTGGCAGCGCTTCCCGGACCGTGGCCCCGACGCACCGATTTCCCGGTAGTCTGGTGACCTCGGTAATGAAAATGTGTAAAGGAAGGAGTTTCACGATGACGCGAATCGCGATCGCGGGTGTTGGTGGGCGCATGGGGCAAGCCCTGGTCCAGGCGGTGAAGGAACATCCGGAATGCCGGTTGGGCGCAGCCAGTGAGCGCGACGGGAGCCCGTTGATCGGGCAGGCACTGGAACCGGATGAACCCGGGTTTGCGGTGGTGTCCGATCTTGTGGCCGCCGTCGCCGATTTCGACGTGCTGATCGACTTCACGCGGCCCGAGGCGACGGTCGCGCATGCGGCGCTGTGCAAGGCGAAAGGCAAGCGGATGGTGATCGGTACCACGGGGCTTTCGTCCGCGCAGGAAGCGGAGCTGCGGATCGCCGCGGAAACCATTCCGCTGGTTTATGCGCCGAACATGAGCGTCGGAGTCAACCTGACCTTCAAGCTGGTCGAACTGGCGTCTCGGGTGCTCGGCGAGTCGGTCGATATCGAGATCATAGAGGCTCATCATCGGCACAAGGTTGATGCGCCTTCCGGGACCGCGCTGCGTCTGGGGCGGGTCGTTGCGGACACGCTGGGTCGCGATCTGGATACGGATGCCGTCTATGGTCGCGAGGGCCACACTGGTGCCCGCGAGCGTCGTACCATCGGATTCTCCACCATTCGCGCGGGCGACATCGTCGGTGAACACACCACGCTGTTTGCCGCTGACGGCGAACGGGTCGAAATCACTCATCGTGCGACCAGCCGAATGACCTTTGCCGCGGGGGCGGTGCGCGCGGCGGTATGGCTCAGCGCCCAGGGCCCGGGCCTCTACGACATGCAGGACGTTCTGGCCCTGCGCTGATCGCGTCTGGCGCAAGGGAACCTGGTCCCGTATTTGACGCGGTCGTCGGACTTCCGGCGCTCGCAACCGGCACCCTGACGCTGCCCATGGCACCGCGGTCCGTGATGCGCGGCGCGTTTGGGCCGCCCGTCAAGCGCGGCGGCAAGGCGCCGCGGTTCAGGTGATGCAAAACGGAAGGCAGCGAACGAGCGGTTGCCCGGGGCCACTGAATGGCATCCGGTTGGACCGTCTTTGGGCGCTCGCGTACACTGGTGCCATCCCGTATGCGAATGCGCTCGCCACTGTCCGCAGTGGTGGGTTCTGCGCAAGCCACCACTCTGGAGGTGCCTGTGTCCGTTCCCGCTGTGCTCGTTCTCGAAGATGGAACCGTTTTTCATGGCCAGTCGGTCGGGGCGACCGTCGAGACCGTTGGGGAAGTGGTGTTCAATACCGCGATGACCGGGTATCAGGAGATTCTGACCGACCCCTCGTATGCCCGCCAGATGGTCACCTTGACCTACCCGCACATCGGCAATGTGGGGGTGACCCCCGAGGATGACGAATCGGCACGCGTGCATGCCGCCGGTCTGATCGTGCGTGACGTGCCACCGCTGGTCAGTAACTGGCGCAGCCGCGAGTCGTTGCCCGACTTCCTTATGCGGCACGGTGTCGCTGCGATCTCCGGTATCGACACCCGCAAACTCACCCGCATCCTCAGGGAGAAGGGCGCTCAGAACGGTTGCATGCAGGGCGGCGAGATCGATGTCGACCGGGCGCTGGAGCAGGCGCGGGCGTTTCCCGGCATCAAGGGCATGGATCTGGCACGGGAGGTTACCACCAGGGACCGCTATGAGTGGCTCGATGGGACCTGGAACATCGATGGACCCGTGCAGCGCCTTCGGCCGAGTGAAGCCGAGTTTTATGTCGTTGCCTATGATTTCGGGATCAAGCACAACATCCTCCGGATGCTCGTTGACCGTGGGTGCCGCTTGACCGTTGTGCCCGCGCAGACTCCGGCGGAGGAAGCGCTGGCACTGAATCCCGACGGGATCTTTCTCTCCAACGGGCCGGGTGATCCCGAGCCCTGCGACTACGCTATCGATACCATTCGGAGCTTCTGCGACGCGCGGAAACCGGTTTTCGGCATCTGCCTCGGGCATCAGTTGCTCGGGCTGGCGAGTGGTGCGCGCACCGTGAAGATGAAGTTCGGACACCATGGCGCCAACCATCCGATCCAGGATCTTCGCAGCCGGAAGGTGATGATTTCCAGCCAGAATCATGGCTTTGCCGTCGATGAGCAGAATCTGCCGGACTGTCTGGAGGCCACCCACCGTTCCCTGTTCGACGGGACCCTGCAGGGGATCGCCCGCACCGACTGTCCGGCCTTCAGCTTCCAGGGCCATCCCGAAGCCAGTCCGGGTCCCCACGACGTCGCCCCGGCGTTCGATGACTTCATCGCCGCGATGCGTGACGCCCGCCGCTGAGCCCCTTTTCTTCCGTCGCCGTCCCTGAATCCGATAGCGGAGCTGTCTTGCCATGCCCAAGCGTACCGACATCCAGAGCGTACTGATCCTCGGCGCCGGTCCGATCGTGATCGGCCAGGCCTGCGAATTCGACTATTCCGGCGCACAGGCCTGCAAGGCCCTGCGCGAGGAAGGTTTCCGCGTGATTCTGGTCAATTCGAATCCGGCCACCATCATGACCGATCCCGAAACCGCCGACGCCGTGTACATCGAGCCTGTGGACTGGCGCGTGGTCGAACGCGTCATCGAGAAGGAGCGTCCGGACGCACTGTTGCCGACCATGGGTGGGCAGACCGCGCTCAATTGCGCGCTCGACCTGGCCAACGAGGGCGTGCTCAAGAAGTACGGCGTCGAGATGATCGGCGCGAACGAGGATGCGATCGACATGGCCGAGGATCGCGAACGCTTCCGGGAGGCGATGACCGAGATCGGTCTGGCCACGCCCCGGGCGTTCATTGCCAATACCTGGGAAGAAGCGCAGCGGGTACAGCCGGACATCGGGTTTCCGGTGATCATCCGGCCCTCGTTCACGTTGGGCGGTTCTGGTGGCGGCATTGCCTACAACCGGGAAGAATTCGAGGAGATCGTGAAAGGCGGGCTGGACCTGTCGCCGACCAACGAAGTGCTGCTGGAGGAGTCGGCGCTGGGATGGAAAGAGTTCGAGATGGAGGTGGTTCGCGACAAGGCGGACAACTGCATCATCGTCTGTTCGATCGAGAATTTCGATCCGATGGGCGTGCACACCGGCGACTCGATCACCGTGGCCCCGGCGCAGACCCTGACTGACAAGGAATACCAGATCATGCGTGACGCCTCGCTGGCGGTGCTGCGCAAGATCGGTGTCGAAACCGGCGGTTCCAATGTGCAGTTCGCTGTGAATCCGGACGATGGCCGGCTGATCGTGATCGAGATGAATCCGCGGGTATCGCGCTCGTCGGCACTGGCTTCCAAGGCGACCGGTTTCCCGATCGCGAAGATCGCGGCGAAGCTTGCGGTGGGATATACGCTGGACGAACTGCGTAACGAAATCACCGGTGGTCTGACCCCGGCGTCATTCGAGCCCTCGATCGATTACGTCGTTACCAAGATCCCGCGCTTCACCTTCGAGAAGTTTCCGCAGGCGCAGCCCCGCCTGACCACGCAGATGAAATCAGTCGGCGAGGTCATGGCGATCGGTCGTACCTTCCAGGAGTCGCTGCAAAAGGCATTGCGGGGGCTGGAGATTGGAGTCGATGGTCTCGACGAGATGGTCGACCCCAAGGCCGGGGATGTGGCCGAGCAATTGCGCGTTCTGCTCGCGAATCCGGGGCCTGAGCGTATCTTCAACGTTGCCGACGGCTTCCGTGCCGGTTTCAGTATCGAGGACATCTTCGGATTGACCGCGATCGATCGCTGGTTTCTGGCCCAGATCCACCAGTTGATCGAGATCGAGAAGGCGACGCGCGACCGTTTCCTCAACGATATGAGCGCGGCGGAAATCTTCGAGCTGAAGCGGCGCGGATTCTCCGACCGTCGCCTGGCCCGTCTGCTCAACGAGACCGAGAAAGCGGTGCGCAAGCAGCGGCATGCATTGGACGTGCACCCGGTGTACAAGCGCGTCGACACCTGTGCCGCCGAGTTCGCGACGACGACGGCTTACATGTATTCGACCTACGAGGAAGAGAACGAGGCCGATCCGACCGATCGTGAAAAGATCATGGTTCTCGGAGGCGGACCCAACCGTATCGGCCAGGGCATCGAATTCGATTATTGTTGTGTGCATGCCGCGCTGGCGATGCGCGAGGATGGTTACGAAACCATCATGGTCAACTGCAATCCCGAGACGGTTTCGACCGATTACGACACCTCGGACCGGCTGTACTTCGAGCCGTTGACACTCGAGGACGTGCTCGAGGTCGTCGCCGTGGAGAAACCCAAGGGTGTGATCGTGCAATACGGTGGCCAGACGCCGCTCAAGCTGGCCCGGGATCTGGAAGCCGCGGGCGTTCCCATCATCGGGACGTCGCCCGATTCGATCGACCTGGCGGAAGACCGCGAGCGCTTCCAGCACCTGCTGCAGAAGCTCGGCCTGCGGCAACCGCCGAATCGTACCGCCCGCAGCGAGGACGAGGCCGAGAAACTGGCCGCGGAGATCGGCTATCCACTCGTGGTGCGGCCCTCGTACGTGCTCGGTGGCCGTGCGATGGAAATCGTACGGGACGAGGACGACCTGAAGCGCTACATGCGCGATGCGGTGTCGGTCTCCAACGACGCCCCGGTGCTGCTCGATCGCTTTCTCGACGATGCGATCGAGGTCGATGTCGACGCCATCTGCGATGGCCAGGACGTGTTCATCGGCGGCATCATGGAACACATCGAGCAAGCGGGAGTGCATTCCGGGGACTCCGCCTGCTCACTACCGCCGTTCTCGCTTTCCGAGCGGCTTCAGGACGAAATGGCCGAGCAGGTCCGCCGCATGGCGCTGGGGCTGAAAGTGGTCGGACTGATGAATACCCAGTTCGCGATCAAGGGCGACGACATCTACGTCCTGGAGGTCAATCCCCGCGCGTCGCGTACCGTGCCGTTCGTTTCCAAGGTCGTGGGCCTGCCGCTGGCCAAGATTGCGGCGCGTTGCATGGCAGGCACCAGTCTGAACGAGCAGAACCTTCGCGAGCCGGTATTTCCGGGGTATTACGCAGTAAAGGAGGCGGTGTTCCCGTTTGCCAAGTTCCCGGGCGTGGACCCGATCCTCGGGCCGGAAATGAAGTCCACCGGTGAAGTGATGGGAGTCGGACGCAGCTTCGCCGAGGCCTTCGCCAAGAGCCAGCTGGGGGCCGGTGTCAGGCTGCCGGCGAAAGGCAAGGCCTTCGTCTCGGTCCGCGACATCGACAAGCATACGAAGCTGGCGAAGGTGGGGCTGCGGTTGGTCGAACTCGGTTTCGACGTGCTGGCGACGCGCGGTACCGCGGCATTCCTTCAGGATGCCGGCGTTCAGGTGACCGTGGTGAACAAGGTTACCGAGGGGCGCCCACATATTGTGGACATGATCAAGAACGACGAGATCAGCTTCATCGTGAATACGGTGGAAGGCAAGCAGGCCACGTCGGATTCCTTCACCATCCGCCGGGAGGCGCTGATGCACAAGGTCAGTTACACCACGACCATCGCCGGTGCCCTGGCCACCGTGCAGGCACTGGACTATCTGGAATTCGACAATGTCTTCCGGCTGCAGGATCTACATGCGGAAAGCCTGAAGAGGAGGCCCGAACCATGAGCAAGACCCCTCTGACAGTGGCGGGTGCCGAGAAACTCAAGGAGGAGTTGCGGCGACTGAAGACCGAGGATCGTCCGCGGGTGGTCAATGCGATTGCCGAGGCGCGGGCCCACGGCGACCTGAAAGAGAATGCCGAGTACCATGCCGCGCGTGAACAGCAGAGCTTCATCGAGGGCAGGATCCGTGAAATCGAGGGCAAGCTGAGCAACGCGCAGGTCATCGATGTCACGACGCTGCCGAATAATGGCAGGGTGGTTTTTGGTGTCACCGTGACGCTCGAGGCCACCGACGATGGCAAGGCGGTGACTTACCGAATCGTCGGCGATGACGAGGCGGACATCAAACACGGTATGATCTCGGTCAGTTCGCCGATTGCCCGCGCCCTGATTGGCAAGGAAGAGGGCGATCTGGTGACCGTGCAGGCACCTGGGGGTGCCCGGGAATACGAGATTCTGGAAGTGCTCTACGTCAACTGATTCGAGTAGGCTCCTAGTGGCCTGTCAGGGTGATCACCGGTTTGTCGGGGTTGCGCCGGAACAGTGTGGCGACGAACCCGATACGCTGAATCAGTGTGGCTCTGCTGCGTTCGCAACAGGCGTTGACCATGGCGTTGCGTTCTTCGCGGTCTCCGATGTTGACCTTGACCTTTACCAGTTCGTGGTGTTCCAGAGCCTTGTCGAGTTCGGCCAGCACGTTGTCGGTCAGGCCGTTGCGGCCAATGGTCACGATGGGCTTGCGCGGGTGCGCGAGGCTGCGTAGCAGCTTGCGCTGCGGCTCGGTCAGATCCACGTACGAGGCACCTGGTTTGGAGGGCTCGCGAGTTTAGCATGCCTCCGGGCGGGTACCGAAAGGAGAGGCATGGCGAAACGCAGCAAGTCCAGCCAGCGCTGGCTCAGGGAACACTTCGATGACCCCTTCGTCGCGCGGGCGCAGCAGGAAGGTTATCGTTCCCGAGCGGTCTACAAGCTGACGGAGATCGACCAGCGTGACCATCTGCTACGGCCCGGCCTGCGGGTGGTTGACCTTGGAGCCGCCCCCGGGGGTTGGAGCCAATACGCGGCCGAACGTGTCGGCCGAAGCGGTTGCGTGGTTGCCTCGGACATTCTGCCGATGGATCCGATTCCTGGAGTGGACATAGTGACTGGCGATTTTCACGAAGAGTCGGTCCTGAACTCCATCCTCGCTCGGCTTGGCGACGAACCGGCAGACCTTGTACTGTCGGATATCGCCCCCAACCTTTCGGGGACGGACGCGGTTGATCAGCCGCGGGCCATGTACCTTTGTGAACTGGCACTCGATCTCGCGGTGCGGGTTTTGAAACCGAATGGGGCATTTCTCGTCAAACTGTTTCAGGGGCAGGGCTCGGATGAGTTTCTGCGCGAGGTGCGTACGCGCTTCGTCCGCGTTGTGGTGCGTAAGCCCTCGGCTTCACGTCCTCGATCACGGGAAGTGTACGTATTGGCGCGAGGGCTCAGGGATGTGTAACGTTCGCGGTAGCGAACTCAGCGATTTCGAGGTGGTATTTTGAATGGCCTGGTAAAAAATCTGGTGATCTGGGCAGTGATCGCGGTCGTGCTGATGTCCGTTTTCAACAACTTCAGCCCAGAGCCGCAGCAGGAAGACCGCAGCATGACCTACTCGTCGTTCATCAACGACGTGAAGGCCGGGCGCGTGAAAAGCGTGACCATCGAGGGTACGACGATCCGTGGCACGACGATCGAGGGCCGCTCGTTCCGTACCGAGAGTCCCAACGATCCCGGGTTGATCGGCGATCTGCTCGCGAACAACGTCGAGATCCGGGCGCAGGAGGCTCAGCGGCGGTCATTGCTGATGGATATCCTGATCAGCTGGTTCCCGATGCTGCTGCTGATCGCGGTGTGGATCTATTTCATGCGCCAGATGCAGGGTGGCGGGGCCGGTGGCCGGGGCGCAATGTCGTTCGGCAAGAGCAAGGCCAAGATGATGTCCGAGGATCAGGTCAAGGTGACCTTCGCGGATGTGGCTGGTTGTGACGAGGCCAAGGACGAGGTCTCCGAACTCGTGGATTTCCTCCGCGATCCGTCCAAGTTCCAGAAGCTCGGAGGGAAGATCCCGCGTGGCGTGCTCATGGTCGGTTCTCCGGGTACTGGCAAGACGCTGCTGGCCAAGGCGATTGCCGGCGAGGCGAAGGTTCCGTTTTTCACCATCTCGGGTTCCGATTTCGTCGAAATGTTCGTCGGCGTGGGTGCGTCGCGTGTGCGTGACATGTTCGACACCGCGAAGAAGCATGCGCCCTGCATCATCTTCATCGACGAGATCGACGCAGTCGGGCGGCACCGCGGTGCCGGTCTGGGTGGCGGTCACGACGAACGCGAACAGACCTTGAACCAGTTGCTGGTCGAGATGGACGGATTCGAGGGTAACGAGGGCGTTATCGTGATCGCCGCGACCAACCGTCCGGACGTTCTCGACCCGGCGTTGCTGCGCCCGGGCCGTTTC
>SLHN01000024.1 GCA_007136145.1 Thioalkalivibrio sp. | reverse complement strand
TGCGAAACGGGCGATCGCGGCCTTGCGCAGGATTGGCCCGATGGCCGGAATCCGCAGGACCGTGACGTCGACGATTCTGCGGAATCGTGCTGATCGTCGATGGATCTGCACGAAGATGAACACCGCCAGAATTGCCGCGCCGACCATTGCCCACCACCAGTTCTGGACAAAATTCGAAATGTTGACGACCAAGCGAGTGAAAGCCGGCAGGTCGGCACCAAAACCCACGAACAGCGCTTCGAACTGCGGCACCACGAAGATCAGCAGGATCGCGGTTACCACGATCGCAACGACGATGACCGCGGCGGGATAGAACATCGCCTTCCTGATCTTGGCCTTCAGGCTCTCGGTCTTTTCCTTGTACGTCGCGACCTTGTCGAGCAGGGTCTCCAGTGTGCCCGACTCCTCGCCGGCCTCGACCAGGCTGACTACCAGTTCGTCGAACTGTCGCGGGTGCTTCGCGAGCGCGGCCGCGAAAGTCTCGCCTCCTTCGACACTCGTCTTCAGATCCATGATGAGCGCGGACATCGTGGGATTCTCGTGTCCTCGGCCCACGATGTCGAAGGCCTGCACCAGGGGTACCCCGGAGCTAAGCATCGTCGTCATTTGCCGCAGGAAGTAGGCGACGTCAACCGGCTTGATCTTCTTCTTCGTGGAGAATAGGGCCTTGGGCTTTTTCCGGATCTTGAGGACGTTGATGCCATTGCGGCGAAGTTCGGCGCGGGCCGCGAGTTCGCTGTCGGCCGGAGTCTCGCCCTTGACCCTGGCTCCTCGCTTGTTGAGCCCTTCCCAGGTAAAGACCGTTTCGGTGCTGGTGTTAGCCATGGTTTCCGTTAGTCCGTGGTCACGCGATTGACTTCCTCGAGACTGGTTGCTCCCGCCCGTGCCTTAAGCAGCCCGGAACGTCTCAGGTCGTTGACCCCCTCCCGTGCCGCCTGCTCGGCCAGTTCCATACTGCTGCAGCCCTGCAGGATCAGCCGTTCGGTCGCATCCGAGATCGGCATCACCTGATAGATCCCAAGTCGCCCCTTGTAGCCACCGGTGCATTGATCGCAGCCAACGGGACGGTACAGTTCGATACCGGATGCGATATCGTCGGCGGTGAAGCCCTCCTTCAACAGAACTTCTTCGGGCAGATCCTCGCGCTCCTTGCAGACCGGGCAGAGCCGGCGCGCGAGGCGCTGGGCGATGATCAACAGAATCGACGAGGCTATGTTGTAGGCGGGCACGCCCATGTTCGAGAGACGGGTCAGTGTCTGGGGGGCGTCATTGGTGTGCAGTGTCGACAGTACCAGGTGCCCGGTCTGGGCTGCCTTTATCGCGATCTCGGCGGTCTCGAGATCGCGGATTTCACCAACCATGATCACGTCCGGATCCTGCCGCAGGAAGGCTCGCAGGGCGTTCGCGAAGGTCAGTCCGATCTTGGGGTGAACATTGACCTGGTTGATTCCCGGCATGTTGATCTCGGCCGGATCCTCGGCAGTCGAGATGTTGCGGTCGTTGGTGTTCAGTATGCCCAGTCCTGTGTAAAGGGAGACGGTCTTGCCTGATCCCGTTGGGCCGGTCACCAAAATCATGCCATATGGTCGGTTGAGGGCCTCGAGGTAAAGTTTCTTCTGCTCCTCCTCGAAGCCCAGGACGTCGATACTGAGAATGCTGGCGTCGGAATCGAGTATGCGCATCACGATTTTTTCGCCATGGAGCGTAGGCAGGCTGTTGACACGAAAGTCGACAGCGCGTGTCCGCGAAAGCTTCAGCTTGATCCGGCCATCCTGTGGCAGGCGCCGCTCGGCAATGTCCATCTGCGACATGACCTTGACGCGGGCAATGATGCGCGTGGCCAGCGAAATCGGCGGATGGCCGACATCATAGAGCATGCCGTCCACCCGAAACCGTACCCGGAAATCCTTTTCGTAGGGCTCCAGGTGGATATCCGAAGCCTTCCGGCGGATGGCGTCAAGCATCAGCTTGTTGACGAACCGCACGACCGGAGCGTCATCGATGCCATCAGTGACATCATCGTCCTTGTCGTCGGTTCCTCCGACCGCGACGGCGAGATCCGCGAAACCCTCGTCATCCATTGTGTCCATCATGGACATTGCCGCGCTGATCGAGTCCTCTATCAGGCGATCCAGTTTCCGGTGTTCGACCAGAACGGTCTCGATGACCAGCCCGGTGGCAAACTTGAACTCATCGGACGCATGGAGGTTGGTGGGATCGGATACCGCAACGAACAGTCGGTTGCCCCGCTGCACCAGCGGCAGTGCATGATGCTTGCGGATCAGCTCCTCGTTCAGATGTTCCTTGGGCAGGAACTCCCGGTCGAACGCGGCGAGATCAAGGACCGGCAGCCCGAACTCCTCGCCGGCTGCCTGCGCCACCCGTGCCTCGGGAATATCGGTCCGGCTCGCCAGCAGGACCACCAGCGGGATTTTCTGCTCCCGCGCCTCCTTCGAAAGTGTGGCCATCAGGTCAGGCGGAGCCAGACCCGCATCCACCAGACGGCGTGCCAGCCCGGGCATGTGTTCAGCTGCAGAAGCGTTTGGCATTGAGGTCAGGGTGCTTCCCGAAATCCATTCCGTCAACACTGTAAGGTAGACCACGGGTAAAAAAGAAGAGTTACCGCGCTCATGCTGTCAGGTTGGGCTCCTCGATGCCCGGTCGAAGGTGGTTGGGAAGAAAATGGGCGCCAGCGCCAAGCGGAAATGTCCACTTGTCGGAGAAGCCAGGATGTGCCCGTCAGGTTGGTGGCGCCGGGGGGTTGACTCGGAGGGTGTGTATCACGGAATATACGCGGCTTGATTCAGGAGGGGTTCCCGAGCGGTCAAAGGGGGCAGACTGTAAATCTGCTGGCTCAGCCTTCGGAGGTTCGAATCCTCCCCCCTCCACCATGATTTTCCGCCACAGTCCAGGCAGGCGGTGGCGCAGCTCAGTATTTGGTTTCGCGGGTGTAGTTCAATGGTAGAACCTCAGCCTTCCAAGCTGATGATGTCGGTTCGATCCCGATCACCCGCTCCAGGTCCGCTGGTGAGAGTTTGGCCCATGTAGCTCAGTCGGTAGAGCACTTCCTTGGTAAGGAAGAGGTCACCGGTTCAAATCCGGTCATGGGCTCCATAGTA
>SLHN01000140.1 GCA_007136145.1 Thioalkalivibrio sp. | reverse complement strand
TCATTCTCGACCTGGTCGATTCGCCTCTTACGGATGTCCGCGCCTCGGGTGCACGAATCCTGACCAGCGACATCGACATCGCCAACGCACGCCTGGAGTTCGAAAACGGTTGCGTGGCCAATGTGACGTCCAGCCGGGTCAGCACAAAGTCCGAGCGCCGAATGCGGATCTTTCAGCCGCATGGCTACGCATCGGTCGATTTCCAGAATCGGATCCTGGCCCTGCATCACCTCGGCGACGAGCACAGGGAAACCGGCGTACCGGAGATCCACAGCGAGGAGTTGGCTTTCGACGACACCGATCCCCTGCTTGCTGAAATACAGGCCTTTGTCGCCGCGGTGCGTGGCGAGCACCCGGTCATTGTCAGCGGGCGCGCCGGACAACGGGCTCTGGAAACCGCGACCCGGATCACGGACCTGGTCTACGCCAATCTCAATGTCATGACCAAGGCGGCCAACTACAGCCAACCCGGAGATTCACAATGATTCCAATGGTCGACCTTCAGCGCCAGTATCACGACCTGCGCGGGGAAATCGATACGGCCATCTCCGAAGTTCTGGAGAGCACGCGCTTCATCCTTGGTCCGAACGTGCAGGCGCTGGAAGCGGAACTCGCCGATTACCTCGGTGTGACCCATGCGGTGACCTGCGCCTCCGGCACGGATGCACTGCATCTGGCCCTGCGCGCGGCCGACCTCGGCCCCGGCGACGAGGTGATCACCACCCCCTTCACCTTCATTGCCACCGCCGAGGCGATACGCTACGTGGGTGCCGAACCGGTCTTCGTCGACATCGATCCACACACCTTCAATATCGACCCCGAGGCCGTGGCTGCAGCGATCACGCCTCGGACCCGCGCGATTCTCCCGGTTCATCTGTTTGGGCAGCCGGCCAACATGCCAGCGCTGGCACAACTGGCTGAAGACCACCTACTCCTGCTGATCGAAGACTGCGCACAATCCTTCGGCGCCCATATAGGCGGCGTTCAGACCGGGAGCGCGAGTGCTTTCGGCTGCTTCAGCTTTTTTCCGAGCAAGAACCTCGGCTGCTACGGTGACGGCGGCCTGATCACGACCAACTGCACTCCGGCGGCGGAACGCCTGCTGAAGTTGCGCAATCATGGCTCCAAGATCCGATACCATCACGACGAGATCGGCTACAACTCACGACTCGATGAGATCCAGGCGGCCATCCTGCGCGTCAAACTCAAACGTATCGATGCCTACAACCAGGCTCGCCGCCGCGTGGCGGCGCGCTATGCTGAAGTGCTCGGTGACCTTGACGTCGAGATCCCCTTCGAGGATGGAATCGGCTTCCATGTGTATCACCAATACACTTTGCTCACGGACCATCGAGAAGAGATCATGACCGCCCTGCAGAAAGCGGACGTCGGACATGCGATCTACTACCCGATTCCACTTCACAAGCAGGCTGCGTTCGATAGCCGCGAGATAGCACCGCCCAGCCTGCCGGTGTCCGAATCCGTCGCGGCGCGCTGTCTGTCGCTACCGGTATTCCCTGAACTCGAGGATGCACAGATCGATTTCATCGCCGATTGCATCCGTTCGGCGCTTCCCTGAGCCGGAACGCGCCCACATCGACTCGGGCCCGGAATGATGAACTGCCCCCACATCGTCGTCTGTGCCGGCGAGCCCTCTGGGGACAACCTGGCCGCCGGGATGATGCGCGCCGCGAGCACCAGCCGCGCCGATCTCAGATTCACGGGAATGGGTGGCGAACAGATGCGCGCAGCGGGTGCCGAAACGCTGATCGATGTCTCCGAGCTGGCGGTCATGGGCCTCTGGGAGGTCATCACCCAATATTCGCGACTGAAACGGTTGCTGCATCGGATGCAGCAGCATTTGGAGCAGACTCGGCCGAATCTGCTCGTGTTGGTCGACTACGTCGAATTCAACCTTCGCCTGGGCGCCTACGCGCGCGGCCTCGGCATCCCCGTGCTTTTTTACGTAAGCCCGCAGATCTGGGCCTGGCGCCAAAAGCGCATCCACCGGATCAAGCGCAGCGTCGATGCCATGGCCGTGCTGTTCCCGTTCGAGCGTGCCATTTACGAGGAACACGGCATTCCCGTCCGCTACGTCGGCAATCCGCTGGTAGACCAGGTTGTGCCACCCGATCATGACCTCCGGGAAGAACTCGGCATCGACCAGCAACAGCGGCTCATCGGACTCCTGCCCGGATCACGCTCCGGAGAAATCAAGCGTCATTGGCCGTTACTGCTGGCCACTGCACGCTGCCTTGGAAAACATCGAACCGACCTGCACTTCGTGGTGCCGATGGCATCGGGAATCACCGAATCGACGCTTGACTCACTGGGATCCCGCGCCGACCTTCCAATCACCCTGCTTTCCGGGCGCTCACGTTCGCACCAGGTGATGGCATCCAGCGATCTTCTGCTCATCAGTTCCGGTACCGCCACTCTGGAAGCCGGCTTGCTGCAGACCCCAATGATCGTGTTCTATCGCATGAGCCCGCTGAGCCACGCGCTCTTTTCACGCCTCGTACGGGTTCCGTACATCGCACTGGTCAATATCGTCGCAGGCAAGCCATTGGTTCCGGAGCGAATACAGCGCGCCGCCAGCCCCGAGGCACTCTGCGACGAGGCACTCGGCTGGCTGAATGATCCGTCCCGACTCGCGAAGATCAGGGAATCCCTGGACCAGGTCCGAGAGCGACTTGGTCCTGGCGGAGCTGACGAACGGGTCGCGGAGATGGTCCTGCAGATGGTCGAATTCGGCCACTTGACCGATACGGGTTGAGGCTGCGGCTCGTCATCCGCCACGGCGCCCGCGCTTGCGCAGCGAGTAACGGCTTATCGAGCGCACGATCTCTTCATAAGGGAGCACCTCCGTCTCGCCAAATCGACGCAGCACCTCCCGCAGAACGGCGTCGACATCGGATACCGCAGTCAACCCAGCGAGTTGCGCCAACGCGACCAGACCGCCGCATTCGACTTTCACCTCCTTGCCGTGAGGGAGGATCTGACTGGCTTGAGTCATCCCGAGCGCGAATGCGGCCCTTTCCCGCAGCGCCAACAGGACATCGCCACAGCGCGCATGCCCGGCGTGCGAGAGGCAACTGACTGCCTCCCTCTCACCGATCAATACGCGTTGCGAGCAAC
>SLHN01000271.1 GCA_007136145.1 Thioalkalivibrio sp. | reverse complement strand
GGCTGCGGTGGGCATGAAAGAAGCCGATCAGGGTGGCGCCTTCCGGGAGTTGTTCGATCTCGGCTGGCGTCGGCGGGGCGACGCGGACCATGATGTCGGCCCGCGCGTACACATCCGCAGTCTCGAGTACCCGGGCGTCGGCGTAGGCGGCGTCGGGGAACCGTGCGGCGGCCCCGGCGTCCTTCTCGACCTGCACTTCCAGGCCCATTTTCCCGAAGCGGGCCGCGACCGTCGGATCCAATGCGACCCGGCGTTCGCCGCTCGCGCTTTCCTTCGGAACCGATAACTTGACTGGCATTCGTTCTCTCCCGGACCCGGTGACGGAAATCTGTCGCCGGGCCGCGTTGGCGGAATTCAAGATTCATGCGACGGTGCACCCCATTGGTGCAGCGCGACCAAAAATGGACGGGGAGTGTAGCCGAATCAGGCACCCGCATAAACCGGAAATCGTGGGTTAGGCGCAGCGCCTCTGACAATGACAGGCGTAGGGTGTCAATGAGCGCAGCGAATTGCGCCGTTCGAGGCGCGAAGACCGGGGGCAGGGCCGTCGTGGCACCGGCGCGGTTCGGCTTCGCCTTACCGCATGCTGCGGGTGCCTCTTACGCTAACGCTGTTCACATCGGTATTCCGAAAAGTTGGCTGGTCTTGCACGGAGACGTACCTGAACTTCGCGGCGTGATTATTGCTTTCTGGCGCGTCCCTGATTATTGTCCAACGAGTTCGGGCGTGACTGGGAGTATCCGCGATGGTACCGCTGCATCAGCAGGTCCTGCGCACTGACGCCGCCGGAATGCCGCTGGAGTGGATCAATTACCAGCAGGCGGTTCGTCTTTATCATGGGGGCCAGGTTTCCTACACCTGCGGCACCCTGCTTTACCGCGTCCGTGGAGGCATCAGTTCGTTTACCGGCCGCCAGTCGGTGGTTGAGGTGAATTCGATCATCGCGACCCACGGTACCAACCGTTCGCTCCATCGGGGCTACGTGCCGCCTCTGAACAACGCTACGCTATTTCGCCGCGATGCCCATACGTGCATGTACTGCGGGAACCACTTCACGGATTCCGAACTCTCCCGTGATCACGTGACACCGCTAAGCCAGCACGGCGAGGATACCTGGACCAATGTTGTTACGGCCTGCAAACGCTGCAACAATCACAAGGCCGGACACACGCCCGAGCAGGCTGGGATGCAACTGCTCGCGATTCCGTTTCGTCCCACCCATGCCGAGTACATCTACCTGAAGGGCCGTCGCGTGCTCGCCGATCAGATGGAATTCCTGCAGGCCCACTTTCCCCGCAGCAGTCCCTTGCGGACGCGCCTGCGCGAGCCCAGCACTCATTAGGAATGTCGATTGGCACGAGTCCTCCGCGACCCGGATTCGTGCCTGATTCAGCCCGCCAATAGCGAGCGCAGCGCGCCATCCCGGACGATGAATCGCGCAGGGTGTCAATGAGCGCAGCGAATTGCGCCGCTCGAGGCCCAGGAGCTTGGAGGTCAGGGCCAACGTGGTATCGGTGCGGGTCGGTTTCGCCTCATGGCACCCTACACGGGTTCCGTCACGTGTGTGGTTGCGGAGTTTCTGTGCTAATCAAGTTAGGATTTGCTCAGGATCCCACCTGCGTTATCGTGCGCTGCCGGTCGGGCTGCCAAAAATGTGTCCGACAATTCCTGAATGAGGACCGCCCTTGAAATATCTCGGTGAAGCCGACTATCGGCATGGAAGCGCGAGCCATATCGGCGTACTAGTGACGAATCTGGGTACCCCGGATGCCCCCACCCCCAAGGCGCTGCGCCGGTACCTCAAGGAGTTTCTGTGGGACCCGAGAGTCGTCGAGGTGCCGCGACCACTCTGGTGGCTCATTCTGAACGGTGTGATCCTGAATATTCGGCCCCGGCGGAGCGCCGCCAAGTACGCGACGGTATGGACCAACGAGGGTTCCCCGCTGCTGGTGATCGCGCAGCGCCAGGCCGAGGGCATCCGCAAACGCCTGGCCAAGGGGGCATCCGATCCCATACCCGTGGCCGTGGGGATGCGCTACGGCAACCCATCCATTGCCGATGCGCTTAACGAGTTGCGCCAGCAGGGCGTGCGAAAGCTGGTGGTGCTGCCGCTGTACCCTCAGTACTCCGCCAGCACCACGGGGTCGACCCTGGACGCGGTCGCCGCGGAATTGAGCGGCTGGCGCTGGATACCGGACCTGCATTTCATCACTGGGTATGAGCGCGAAGGCGGCTATATCAATGCCCTCGCGGCCAGTGTGCAGGAACACTGGGACCAGAATGGCCGTGCGGAACGCCTGATCATCTCGTTTCATGGCGTGCCGAAACGCTATTTGCTGGCCGGAGACCCGTACCATTGCCTGTGCCATGCCACCGGATTCCAGCTCGCTCAGGCGCTGGGCCTGGAGGAGGGGCAGTGGATGGTCACTTTCCAGTCGCGATTCGGGCGCGAGGAGTGGCTGCGCCCATACACCGATGAGACATTGCAGGCGATGCCCGAGCAAGGGGTCCGAAGTGTCGATGTGATCTGCCCGGGCTTTTCCGCGGATTGCCTTGAGACACTGGAGGAAATCGCCACCGAGAACCGCGATTACTTCCTCGAAGCGGGCGGAGAACACTTCAGCTACATCCCGGCTTTGAACGACAGACCCGACCATCTGGATTTTCTGACCGATCTGATCCTGGATCATGCGCGGCCCTGGTTGGACAGACTGGACAACGATCCGGAAACGCGTGCGCAGGCGCGTGAGCGGGCGTTGGCGATCGGCGCCGCACGCTAGCTTTAGGCGGTTTCTGGCAAACAAAATACCGTCTTGCTGGTCTTTTCGTCCGTCGGCTGCGTTGCCCTCCCGGTGGCATGGAACCACCATTCGCCCGGGAGGGCGCCTTGCCGATGAACGGAAGTCCGGCGCAATCCGGTATCTTGTTTTCCGGCAATCGCCTTACCAGGCGCGAGCTTCAACTGTGGGAGTCGGAAATGGGGGTCCATCCTGAAATCGGCGCGGTGATCATCGGCGATGAGATTCTGAGCGGTAAGCGTCAGGATCGTCATCAGGCCGACTTGATCAACGCTCTTGCTGAACGGGGTCTGGAGCTGAGCTGGGTGCGTATCGTCGGCGACGGCGCCGATCTGCTGACCG
>SLHN01000231.1 GCA_007136145.1 Thioalkalivibrio sp. | reverse complement strand
TGAGATCCTTTGCCTTTGGCGCGTAACGTTCCATGAAACGCTCACCCTCACCGTTGATCAGGAAGCCGCCCTCGCCGCGTACACCCTCGCTGATCAGCATCCCGCGACCGGCGATCCCGGTCGGGTGAAACTGAACGAATTCCATGTCTTCCAGCGGTATCCCCGCGCGCAGTGCCATCGCCATGCCATCGCCGGTGTTGCTGAGAGCATTGGTATTGGTGCGGAAGATCTGCCCGGCGCCACCGGTGGCGATCAACGTGGTCTTGGCTTCGATCACGATTGGCTCGCCGGTCAGAATCTCGAGGGCCACCACGCCCAGCACATAGCCTGCTTCATCCTTGATCAGGTCGATCGCGAAATACTCGTCGAAAAAATGCGTCCGTGCGCGCAGGTTCTGCTGGTACAGCGAGTGGAGGATTGCATGACCGGTCCGGTCCGCGGCAGCACAGGTTCGTGCTGCCTGCTCCTGGCCGAAATTCTGACTCTGACCACCGAAGGCGCGCTGATAAATGCCGCCATCGTCCAGTCGCGAAAACGGAACCCCGAAGTGTTCCAGTTCGTAAACGACTTTCGGAGCCGCGCGGCACATGTACTCGATCGCATCCTGGTCTCCAAGGTAGTCGGACCCCTTGATGGTGTCGAACATATGCCAGTGCCAGGAATCCGGCAACACATTGGCCAGCGCCGCATTCACTCCGCCCTGCGCGGCGACGGTATGCGAGCGTGTCGGAAACACCTTCGAGACGACGGCCACGCGGGCATCGGCGCTGGACAGCTGCAGCGCGGCACGCAGGCCGGCACCTCCGGCTCCGATGATCAGAGCATCGAACTTTCGCGTGGTGAGATTCATTTCAGAGCGGCCCCGATCAGGATCCAGAATGCCCAAAGGCCCAGCAGCAGGAACAAGATGGCCGCAACGACCAACGCGGTCAGGCGCACCGCCACCGGCTTCAAATAGTCGAGAATCACGTCACGCAGCCCGATCCAGGCATGCAGGAGGAGCAGAAGAACAAACGTTGCGGTCGCCAGCCAGACCATGGGGTAGGTGACCAGGCCCAGCCAGGTGGAATGATCCGCTGGCGGCCGGATCAGCAGCACCGCGATGGCGGCGAGAACGTAAAGTCCCGCATAAATCGCGGTGATGCGCTGCAGCAGCCAGGCGCGCTGCCCGCTCAGCACGCTCACAGGAACAATACCCAGAGCAGAAGTGCCGAGGCGATCCCGGCGATCAAAGCCGACCAGGCAGTCTGGCGCCCTCCTTCACGGCTTTCGCCGATCCCGATCTCCACCAACAGAAAGCGGATCCCGACGAAGAAATGGTGCATCAGCAGCCATAGCCATCCGAGCAGCAACAGCAGTCCGAGTGGGTTGCGGAGAATTCCCGCAACCTGCGCAAACCCCTCGGGGTTTGCCAGGGAACGCTCGAACAACCACAGTACAATCGGAATCGAAAGGATCAGTGCGGAACCTGTCACGCGGTGCAGGATCGAAACCACGGCATTGATGGGAAGGCGGATCTTGGTGAGGTCCAGGAAGACGGGACGCGCCTGGCTTGGCATGCATTTCTCCTCTTCGTCACGGATGCAGTGAGCCTATCTGACACCCGCTGATCGGTTCGTCTACTATGACCGACGATGGTTCCACAGTATAGCCACACCGCGAGGAAGCATAGTGATGCGCGACGACTGGAAAAGACACCTGATCGATGCTGGCGCCGAATTCGAAGGCGATCACCTCAGAGATTTCGGAAACGCCGAGCGGGAACGCCGTGTGGCGGTCAACGGGGATGTGGTCTGCGATCTGTCGCACCGAGGCCTGCTCGAAGTGCGCGGCAAGGATGCGCAGTCCTTCCTGCAAGGACAATTCGGCAACGACATTCGTGAAGTAACCGAGACCCGCTCCCAACTCTCGAGTTACTCGAACGCCAAGGGGCGTGCTTATGCCGTCTTCCGCGTGATACGGGATCGAGACGCCTACCTCCTGGAAATGAACCCCGAGCCCCTGGAAACGGTGCGCAAGCGGCTGGTTATGTTCGTCCTGCGAGCCGATGTGGTGATCGAGAACGCCGAGGATTCCCGCATCCGCTTCGGTCTGTCCGGCCCCACCGCCGAAAAGCAGCTCACCGATGCCTTGGGAGGGTTCCCCAGGGAAGTCAACGAGGTTCTGAGGCTCAAGGGCGTCAGCGTGGTACGGGTGCCGCAGATGGTGCACCCGCGCTTCGAGTTCGCCGGCGAGATCGATGCCTGCCGGACGCTATGGAATGATCTCAACGTGCATAGTGCCCCGGTGGGACCCGAGGGCTGGCGCCTGCTGGATATCCTGGCGGGAGTCCCGGCCATTTATCCCGAGACCGGCGAGTCGTTCGTCCCGCAGATGGTCAACCTGCATGCCTTGCACGGGATCAGCTTCAAGAAAGGTTGCTACCCGGGGCAGGAAGTTGTGGCGCGAATGCATTACCTCGGCAAGCTCAAGCGGCGGATGTTCCGGTTGGCGATCGAGGGCCAGGAGCGCCCGTCGCCGGGCAGTCCGGTATTCCGCTCCGGTGGCGACGCGGGACAGCCGGATGGTGAAATCGTCGATGCGGTACTGCACCCGGACGGCCTTTACGCCGCGCTGGCGGTGCTGCAGATTGCCGCTGTCGGGGAACCCTTGCGCTGGGGCAGCCCCGATGGCTCGGCTGCGCACGTGATTCCACTTCCCTACACGATTCCCGGGAGTGCCTGAGAGCCATGCGATTCCTGTTCTTCTTTGTCGTACTGATCCTTCTGTCGCTCTGGGCCGCCTATTTCAGCCGGCCCAACAACCGAAAGCTCTCGAATACCCTTTACGTGATCGCCGGTGTGCTCTCGCTCCTGTTCGTGATCGGCTACCTGCGTCTTGACGGCTATTTCTGACGTTCGGGAACGCACCCCCGGTGAGCCGAGGGCTATGAGAGCGAACGTGAAAGAACCCGCGTAGGGTGTCGTGAGGCAAAGCCGCACCGCACCGATTCCACGCCGGCTCGAACACCAGGCTCCCGGGTCTCGATCGGCGCAATTCGCTGCGCTCATGGACACCCCGCGCTTCTTGTGTTCGGGAATGCAGTAACGCCCGAGGGGCGAAGGTTCACCATGCACACCACGTTTGCGTTGTCAGCGGATG
>SLHN01000083.1 GCA_007136145.1 Thioalkalivibrio sp. | reverse complement strand
GACGGTAACCCAGGGGATCGTCAGTGCAACCGGGCGGACCGAACTCGGGATAAATCTGTTCGAGGATTTCATCCAGACCGACGCCGCGATCAACCCTGGCAATTCAGGTGGGGCGCTGATCAACGCGATGGGAGAGCTCGTGGGAATCAACACCGCGATCTTCACCCGCTCCGGGGGTTCACACGGCATCGGCTTCGCGATCCCAGTCGACCTCGCGCGCGACGTAATGAACGAGATCATCGAACATGGGCACGTCGCCCGTGGCTGGCTCGGAATCGAGGTTCAGGCTATGGATCGTGCACTGGCGGAGTCCTTTGGTCTCGACCACACTCGGGGTGTATTGATCGCCGGAATCCTGAGAGGCGGGCCTGCGGCCCGGGCCGGGCTGCAGCCGGGCGACGTGATCGTCCGGCTGGACGAGCAACGGGTCGACAACACACGGCAAGCGCTGAACATCATTGCACGCAAGCGTCCCGGCGAAGAGATTTCAATCGAGGCCCGACGTGATGGCGACTCCGTTCATCTGGCGGCCGTGGTCGATCAGCGGCCAATCT
Source organism: Thioalkalivibrio sp. (assembly GCA_007136145.1). Classification (GTDB taxonomy): domain Bacteria; phylum Pseudomonadota; class Gammaproteobacteria; order Ectothiorhodospirales; family Ectothiorhodospiraceae; genus Thioalkalivibrio. The sequence goes on along the minus strand of SLHN01000083.1, from coordinate 2,596 downwards.
GAGGCGCCTGCGCGTCTCTGAGCCTGGTGGCGAGAATCCCTGCCAGAGCGGCAAGAAAGACTTCGTTTTCCCTGGGCGTTCCGATAGTAACGCGCAGGTGATCCGAAAGCCGGCCTGTGGCGCGGCCAACGTCCTTGATCAGGATTCCCGCGCCTCGCAAGTCGTCAAACACGACCGCCCCCAGGCCCGGCGCCACCTCGAACAGGATGAAATTGGCATCGCTGGGAATCACTCGACGCACGCCGGGCAGCAACGCCAGTGCGTCGGCGACTCGCCGGCGCTGCTCGCGCAGAATACCCGCCTGCGCGTCGAGCACTCCCGTGTGCGCAAGCGCGAAGAGCACCGAACGCTGCGTCAGGGAATTGATGTTGTAGGGCAGACGCAGGCGCTCAAGTGCATCGATCCATTCCGGCGCTGCCGCCAGGTAACCCAGTCTCAGGCCCGCCAGCCCCAGTTTCGACAACGTGCGCATCACCATCAGCCCCGGCATTGAACCGGCCTGTGGCAGGAAGCTGTGACTGGAAAATGGCGCGTAGGCCTCGTCGATCACAGTCAGCCCCGGATTGGCGGCGACCACCTCGGCAACCAACCCTGGGTCGTAAATACGGCCTGTCGGATTGTTCGGGAACGCCAGGAAGACGATCGCGGGACGCTGCGTCTCCAGCGCCCGTAACAGCGCGGGGACGTCCAACCCGAAATCTTCGTCGAGCGGCACACCTGCGAACGGCACACCCGCGGCCCGCGCGAGAACCTCGTACATCACGAAAGTCGGCACCGGGGCCAACACCGGGCGCCCGCTGGACTGCACCGCGGTGATGAGTATCTGTATCAGTTCGTCGGAGCCATTACCCAGCAGACAGTCGGCGCTCTCCGGGATACCGTGCGCCGACCGTATCGCGGCCTTGACCGAATCACCTCCGGCATCCGGATAGCGATTCAGCTCGGCCCCGCGCAGCGCATCGAGCCAGGCATCCTCAAGCTCTCCGGGCCACGGGAAGGGGTTCTCCATTGCGTCCAGCTTGAGCATACCGACTGCGCCAGCAACGGCATAGGCCGGTTGCGCCAGAACCTCCGGGCGCATCAGATCCACCGGGCGGGTCATGCCGACGGGCACCCGGCGAACCGGCAGGCGCTACTCACCACGCATCTCCGCGGAACGGGCATGAGCCACCAGCCCCTCCCCGCGGGCCAGAACCGACGCGGTCCGGCCCAGCGCAACGGCGCCCGCCGGCGAACACTGAATGATGCTGGAACGTTTCTGGAAGTCATAGACGCCGAGCGGCGACGAAAATCGCGCCGTTCGTGACGTCGGCAACACATGATTCGGCCCGGCACAGTAGTCACCCACTGCCTCCGAGGTATGGCGACCCATGAAGATTGCACCAGCATGACGCAGCCCGGCATCCAGCAGGGACTGGGGATCCGCCACCGAAAGTTCCAGATGCTCCGGCGCAATGTGATTCGCGATCCTGACCGCGTCCTCGAGATCGCGCACCCGAACCAGTGCACCGCGACTCTCAAGACTGGTGCGGATAATCTCCGCGCGCGGCATCTCCTCGAGCAACCTGAGCATCGAGTCGGCAACCTGATCAAGAAAGTCGGAATCGGGCGACAGCAGGATCGACTGGGCCTGCTCGTCGTGCTCGGCTTGCGAAAACAGGTCCGCTGCAATCCAGTCAGGGTTGGTTTGCCCATCGCAGATGATTAGAATCTCGGACGGCCCGGCGATCATGTCAATGCCCACGGTGCCAAAAACCTCGCGCTTGGCGGCGGCAACGAAGATATTGCCCGGACCCACGATCTTGTCGACCGCGGGGATGGTATCCGTACCGTAAGCCAGCGCGGCGACGGCCTGAGCCCCACCGACGGTAAACACCCGATCAACTCCCGCGATCGCCGCCGCCGCCAGAACCAGGTCATTCAATTCGCCCGCCGGGGCCGGCACGACCATCACCAGCAACGGGACGCCAGCCACCTTGGCCGGAATCGCATTCATCAGTACCGAGGACGGATAGGCTGCCTTCCCTCCCGGAACGTAGAGTCCGACCGAATCCAGCGGCGTTACGCGTTGCCCGAGAACCGTGCCATCCGGGTCTTCGATCTGCCAGTCCTGCATCCGCTGCTGCTGGGCATAGCGGCGGATGCGCTCCGCGGCCCGCTCCAAAGCCTCGCGCTGGGACACCGGAATACTTTCGAGCGCTGCCTGAAGGCGGCTGAGGGGTACCTCGAGCTCAGCGACAGCAGGGGCGCGCAGATGATCGAAACGCTCGGTATAGCGCAGCACCGCGGCATCACCCTCGGTCCGCACAGAAGCGAGGATTTCGTCGACAATCACCCGTACACCGTGATCGGCAACCGACTCCCAGGTCAGGAGCTGGTTGAGGTCTTTCCAGAAATCCTCGTGCTGGCTGTCCAGCCGCTGTATCTCAGGCATGCATTCAAGCTCCGGTCGCGCTCCTCCGCGCGGCCCGCAGCGGCGCGGAAAGTCATGGTCTAGCAGCCTGTCGGACTTGGGCTGCTCCTACTGCACCGCTTTCCCACGCGGCTCGCCACGGGCACCCAAGTCCGACAGGCTGCTAGGCCCCTGCTTTCAAGT
>SLHN01000190.1 GCA_007136145.1 Thioalkalivibrio sp. | reverse complement strand
TATCGAGGGTTCAAATCCGGCTTCATCAGTCATGAAAAAGGGGTCACAAGGACCCCTTTTTCATGACTGGCGGAGAGAGAGGGATTCGAACCCTCGATACGGGATTACCGTATACACACTTTCCAGGCGTGCGCCTTCAACCACTCGGCCACCTCTCCGAAAACTCTATGCTCGCAGTCGCTCAGTGCATCCCGCGAAGCAGCGCAGGGTAAACCACCATCAGGCAAACCGCAATTCCCGGCCGGAAACAGCGCGCGCAAAACAGCGAGCCGCAGCCCGAACCTGGGGTCTACCTCCCTCGGTTGGTGTCCGGTGGCAAAGCCCCCGGGAAGACATGTACGTTACTGCCCGGGCTCATGTCTCGAACTCTGGCAGTTCCGACCTGTTCGACCTCGTCGATACGGATCACGGAATGCAGTGGCACATGGAACCGTTGAACCCCCTGGAACTCGTGCCGCAGGCGTTCCTCACTGGGGTCAACGACCACACGGGACCGCTCGCCGAAAAGAAGCTCCTCGACGGTAACGAACCCGTACAACTGATCCTGGTACACCTCGCGGGCGAAGATTTCGTACACCTTGCCCTGGTTGATGAAGGTTACGCGAAACCGGGTTTCCTCTGTCATGGGAACATCATGCAGGCAAACGACCGAATTGCAAGTGCATGGGCGCGCCGGGAAGCCGCTTCAATCCGTACCAATGGTCTTGTGGCCGTCCATCGGTCACCAGGACTCGGGCGCGCGATGCGCGAGTTCCATCCACAAGCACCGGCACGGAACCACCAACCGGTCGGGCCCGCCCTGTCTCAAGTGCGAGCGTCGATCCACTTGCCGATCGCGGGCGGTACCTCTTTCTGTGCTCGGCCACTGACATAAATACCAATGTGCCCACCCTTGAAAGAGATCTCGCTGTAATCACCGGTGCCGACCAGATCCTTCAACGCCCTGGATGCATCCGGCGGAACCAGGTGGTCCTGCATGGCGAAGATGTTCAACACGGGCATGGTGACATTTTTCAGGTCAACCTCATGCGGCCCGATCCTCAGCCCTCCTTCCACCAGTTTGTTCTGCTGGTAGAAATCCTTGATGAACTGGCGGTAGGTCTCTCCTGCCTGATCAGGACTGTCGAAGATCCACTTTTCCATACGCAGGAAGTTGGCGACCTGGTCGGGATTGTCAAGAACATCCACCATGTCGAGATATTTTTGGCCCATCAGCCGGTACGGCTTCAGGTTCAGAAAAGTCCAATTCAACATTTCGCCGGGGATATTGCCGAGGGCGTCCACGGTCAGATCCACATCCAGATACTGCACCCATTTGGACAGCATGTTGTCGGGTGTCTTGAAATCGACCGGAGTGACCATGGTCACTAGATTCGCGACTTTGTCCTGATGCGTTGCCGCGTAACAAAGGCTGAATGTCCCGCCCTGGCAGATCCCGAGCAGATTGATCGCGTCCAGCCGATGCCGCTTGCGGATCACGTCCACACAACGATCGAGGTACCCGTTGATATAGTCGTCCAGCGTAAGGTACCGATCCGAGCGATCGGGATAGCCCCAGTCCACCAGATACACGTCCATACCGGCGTCCAGAAGTCCCTTGACGGTCGAACGGTCCTCCTGCAGGTCCGCCATATACGGGCGATTGACGAGTGCATACACGATCAGAACCGGGACAGGATTCTGCACCACACTTGCTGGCGCCTGAAACCGAAACAGGGTCATCTTGTCCTCTTCGTAGATGACCTCCTTCGATGTGACTCCCGTGGTGATTTCATCGGTATCCATCAGGTTCTGGACACCCTGGGTCAATTTGCTCTGGAACCTGGTCAGCTCGTCGAGGGCTTCGTCGGGTCGTATCTGAATTGGGCTCATGACTGGGTCTTCCTCCGGGTCGTTCCGGTCTTACGGGGGGCACCGGTCGCGCGCGCACGCTTGGGTGCGGCTTTCGCCGGCGCATCCGGGGATCTTGCACCGGTTTCGGCATCGGTGTCTGCCTCCGCACTCTTCGCGGGCACCGCCGGCGACCGGCTCTTGAGTTGCTTTCGAAGTTCCGCCACTTCCGCACGAAGGGCCTGCAATTCGCTGCCCGCCCCATTCAACTCATCCATCTCGGCACGTAGCGACTCGGTAGCGATGCGCAGCTTCTGGTAATCCGCTCGGGTGTCATGCAGGCGCCGCTGCACCACGCACAGATCGGTCCGGGTAGGCATATTCATCGTTTCCAGCCACTCGTCGACCAACTGCGCACCCTGGCGCTTGACCGCCATCAACGCGTTGACCATGCGCCCGTACCGACGGGCATACTCATCGGACATCGCGTATTCGGCGTAGACTTCCTCGCAGGCGTCCACCCAGATATCGAACACCTCGCGTACCGAATTGACCGGGCCGGAATCCTTGGCCCGAGCCTCGAGCCGCGAACGGAACGCCTCCATCGAGCGCGAGCCCAGATCACCGAATCCGGCCTGGTAGTCGCTCATGGCGTTCTCGTAATCAAGCATCAGCCGACCGAACTTCTGCAGTTGCTCCTGAGACTCACGGCCGTATCCAATCGCCGGGGCAGAGAGAAAACGATCCATTTGCGCCCGCACGTCGGTCGGGTGCTCCCAGGCCTTCATGAAATCGCCGGGAACCGGGAGACCTGCGGAAAGGGTCCGAACGAGGTTATCGAAGGGTAAATCCCAGAAAGCCATCCCTTCCCGACCACGCTTACCTGCAAACGGGTTCAGCCCCTGGCTGGCCTTGCCGAATGCGTCGGACATCATCCGCGTCCAGTTTTCGACGATCTGGGTTGTATCGGTGGCCGATCCCGTTTTCGTCAGCCCTTCCGCCATCGTGAAGTAGCTCTTGCCCAGGTTGACCATCTGCCCAAGCAGATCCTGCGCTGGCTGCGGCGTACCGGGGGCAACCGCTTTCCACCATTGTTCCATACCCTCGGCCCAGGAATTACTCGCGGTTTTTTGCGCCGGGTTCGCCGCCTCCATGCCGCGGCGGGTCATATCCATCCACGCGTCCCAGTAGCGGCGCTGTGCTTCCAGCCACTGGTCGCCACTTGCATCCGAATCAGCCATTTCTGTCTCCCGATAGTCGCCGCATGCGGCGGTCATGCAATCCAACATTGGATAGTAGAGCCTTCATGGGATACTAGCACGGTTTTTGTGCATTGCACCATTTCTC